>NZ_BAAJYS010000548.1:0-1827 GCF_057543315.1 Acidovorax sp. KPB24-07 | reverse complement strand
ATGCCCTAGTGGATATTGTGCTGGAGGCATTTTCCACCCAAAACCCCAGCCAAGGCCCCGGCTCACGCCTGGCCCCGGTTGAACCCCGTATCGAACGTCTGCCGCACGTCCAGCCGCTGGCGCAGCAGCCCGGCCCCGAGGTAGAAGTCGGCCGTGCGCTGCTGGTCGGCCACCACCGCGGCGTCGATGTCCACCCATTTCGTCGCGCGGCGCTCGAACTGCAGCTGCGCCGCCTCCACCGGGATGCCGATGATGCGCGACAGCGATTCGGCGAACGGCCGGGCGTTGCGGTACGACCAGAGCTGCGCGCGCTCCACGCGCTCCTTGAAGTCGCGCAGGGCCTCGCGTTTGGTGTCCAGCGCCCCCTGCGTGGCCGCGAGAAAGCTGAGCCCACTCGACAGCCCCCGCCCGTTGACCAGCACCCGCGCGTGCCCGCTCGTCTCGGCCAGTGCCGTGTACGGTTCCCAGGTGGCCCAGGCATCGACCGAGCCCTGGGTGAGCGCCAGCTTGGAGTCGGCCGGCGGGATGAACCGCACGTCGGCGTCCGCACCCTTCAGGCCCGCGGACTCCAGCGCCTTGAGCGTGACGAAGTGGCCGATGGAGCCGCGGTTGGTGGCGATGCGCTTGCCCTTGAGGTCGGCCGCCGTCTTCAAGGGCGAGTCGGGCCGCACCAGCACCGCCGTGCCGTACGGGTCGGAGCGGTTGGCGGCGAATGCCCGCACCTGGCTGCCGGCCGCCAGGGTGAAGAGCAGCGGCGCGTCGCCGATGGGACCGAAGTCCACCGCGTTCGCGTTCAGCGCCTCGGCCAGCGGCGCGGCGGCCGGGAACTCGCTCCACTGGATGTCGTAGGGCAGGCCCTTCAACTCGCCCGCCGCCTCCAGCAGCGCGCGCAGCCCGCCCTTCTGGTCGCCCGCGCGCAGTGCGATCCGCTGCTGCGCGTGACCCAGCACGGGTGAGAGAAAGGACGCCGCGGCCACCGAGGCCGTCATGAAGCGGTGGAAATGTCGCCGTTGCAAAGCCATGGAAGCTCCGTGTTCTGAAAGGGAAGAAAAAAAGGCTGAGGAAAAGGAAGGAGACGGCGCCACCGCGCCCCGCGCGTCAGCGATCACAGCCCCAGCGCGCGGCGCCCGGCCGCCAGGTACACGCTGTCGTCCTGCGGGGTGTGCACGCGCCCGCACAGCACGTCGCGCAGGTGGCGCTCCAGCGGGTTTTTGCGCGCGAGGCCGTGGTTGCTGGTCAGCGCCAGGGCCGACTGCACCGCTTCGATGGCGTTGTGGGTGGTGGTGGCCTTGACCAGCCCGCTCTCCTCGGAGGGCAGCGGAGCGCCGGTGTCGAGCGCGGCGGCCAGCCCGGCGATGAGACGGTCGTTGGTGAACAGCAGGCCTTCGATGCGGCCCACCGCCTCCTGCGCGCGCGCCAGCGTGGCCAGCGGCGCGCCCAGGCTGGCGGGTTTTCGCTCCTGCAGAAAACCCACCAGCCAGTGGCGCGCCGCGCGGGCCACGCCGGTGTAGAGCGAGCCCAGCATCACCGCCATCTCGGCCTGCATGACGGGCTCGCCGCGCGCCCAGTCCTTGGGAAGCCGCAGCTCCAGCACGTGGTCGGCGGGCACCGCCACCTCATCGAACAGCACATCGTGGCTGCCGCTGGCCCGCAGGCCCAGGTGGTCCCATGTGGGCTCGATGCGCACACCGGGCTGGCCGGCCCGCACGAGGAAGGAGCCCATGCGCGGCTCGGCATCGTCCGTGCGCGCCCACACCACGTACCAGCGCAGCGCCGGCGCGCCGGTGCTGTACACCTTGTGCCCGCTGAGCCGCCAGCCCTCTGCCG
>NZ_BAAJYS010000547.1:0-1827 GCF_057543315.1 Acidovorax sp. KPB24-07 | reverse complement strand
CGGCGGGCGAAGGCCCGGCCGGCGGCGGCTACAAGGCGGTGGCCGTGGGCAGCCTGGCGTTCGTGTTCTGCGTGACGGCCACGCACCCGCTGGCGCAGCTGCAGCGCCCGATCACCCGCAGCGACCTGCTGGACCACACCGCCGTGGTGGTGGGCGACGGCGCGCGGTCGCTCACCGACCGCACCGTGGGTCTGCAGTCGGGCCAGCGCCGCATCACCGTGCCGTCGATGCAGGCCAAGATCGCCTGCCAGGCGGCGGGCCTGGGCCACGGCTTCCTGCCGCGCGCGTGCATCCGGGTGGAGCTGGAGACGGGGGTGCTGGTGGAGCTGCCGGTGGAGGAACCCCGCCCCGACGAGACCTTCTGGCTCGCCTGGAAACCCGAGCACATGGGCGAGGCGCTCAAATGGTGGAGCCAGCGGCTGGACCGGCCGCTGCTGCCGGGCATCCTGCCGCAGTGAGGGCGCCGCCGACTCGGCCGATCACGGCGGCAAGCGTCGCTGCGACGGCCGATTCCCGTCAGGGGGGTGCCAGCCGCTGCGGGAATTTGCGATAGATCTTTTTCAGCACCCATATTTCCCCGCATTCCAGGACCAACCACAGCGGGAAAAGCGGCATCACCATAAAGATGAAAAACACCCGCAAGGGAAAATAAAGGAGAAAAAACATCCCCACATAAAACCCGTGCAGCGGCTGCTTGTTCCTGATGAAAAACAGGATGAAGACGAGAAAAGCCAGGCCCGAAGTCAGAAGGACGTGGGCGCCCAGCAGCAGATAGGCCATCGCCTTGGGCAAATAATCATGGGCGGCCACCCATTTGGGCAGCAGTTCCTGAAAGGCCGATGCAACCATCGACAGAAAGAACACGAGGATGCCCAAGCCCAGAACGGCGAATGGAATCCAACACGCGTAAGCCATCCATTTCGAAGGGGCCTGCAATGCTTCGGGACGCGGGTTCTTCATCAATTCCAAATTCTCCTGGGGTCGTATTTCCATGCCGAGGGGTCCAGGGGCACAGGATTCGGCCATGTACCCTGGGGCCACAAATTACCGCCATAGAAGTTTTTGCTGACTCCGGATTCGGTGAAGGCCTTGTCGTGGTACGCATCGATTTCATTGCCTTGCGTACAGCCGTTTTGATCGACCTTGCCAGCGGCCTGCGCCGCCTTGTCCGAGGCGACCAGTTTCCCCCGGATGCTCGTCAAAACCTCGGACTGCTTGAGCGACTTTCCCTGGATGGCGGACTCTGCGACGAGGGCCGTTTTGACCACCGCGTTCACACTCATATTTTCGCCCCGGCATATCAGTGCCCCGGCCGGGTAATAACTGCATTGGGGCTTGCTCTTCGCCATGTCATCGTAGTAGCTGCAAACTGCCGTATCCCCTTTGCCATCGAACGATGGAAGGGACGGCATCTCGATATTGGTCCACTCGAACAGACCCAGCGGATCAATGTACTGAACGGGATTGACCGGATAGGTACTGGGATGCACGCCGCCAGACAATCCAATCGGATCCTGCGTGATGTACTGCCCCAGGTGAGGGTCGTAGTACCTGAAGCGGTTGTAATGCAGCCCGGTCTCGGCATCGATCTGCTGGCCCTGCAGCCGGATGCTCTGCTCGATCCGGTGCGGGTTGTATTCCTCCTGCACATCTCCCCAGGCACCGTAGCTGGCCGCCCAGGTGATCTCGCCGGCCTTCTCTCCGTTGCCATCCACCAGCCCGATCGGCGTGCCCAGGTGGTCGCACAGGTAGTGCCGGATGGTGAGCGGGTTGCCCGCTGCCTGGGCCTGTCGCTCGGCCTGCAATTGGCCCACGCTGCCCGCCATG
>NZ_BAAJYS010000546.1:0-1832 GCF_057543315.1 Acidovorax sp. KPB24-07 | reverse complement strand
CCGGCGTGGGGGTGGCGGGGCTCAACGCCCTGGCGATGGTGCACGACGCCCGGCTGGCGCGGGGTGCGCCGGCTCCGGCCGCGCCGCCGGCCTGACGCCTTCAAGCGGCGATTCTTGCACCGCAGCAATTCGGGAACGGGTCCGACACGGCGGCCCTGGCGACTGCCATGTAATGGGTTTCAGCTGCGCGGGTTCCGTGCAGCCCCCGCAACCCCGAGGAGGACCATCCCATGAAGCAACACGCCACCATCCGCGGAGAAGTCACGTACCGCGAAGGCGACGGCATGCCGATCGCCATTCCCGAGGGCCCGGTCGAACTCGCCCACGCCCCCGACAGCGTGACACTGAGCTGGACGGCGGACAACGACGCCGCCGGCCTGGCCGCCATGCCGCGCGACCAGTACGAGCTCTACGTGCAGGACGGCAAGATCCTGCCCAAGGGCGGCCAGGCGGAGCAGGAAGACCACGTGGCCCCGGCCAGCGCCTGACCTCCCCCGCCATTTCATGACCCAACCGCTGCAGCGGCGGCCGCCCCCGCCGCCGCTGCACGCCATTTACGACCTCAGACTCAGGGCACGGGGCGGGTGAGGTACACCGCCTCGCGGCCCACGATGGGCGCGCGCGTGGGCATCATCACCGTGCAGCCGTCGCACAGCGCGCGGATCTCCTGCGCGCCGTCGGTGGCGATCAGCTCGCCCTCGGCAAACACCTCGAACCCTACCAGCGGCCGCGTGAAGCGGAACTCCGGCGTCGTCACCATGCAGGTTTGGAGCAGCTCGTAGCGGCGCTGCGGACCGGGCGCAGGGCGCTCGCGTTCGATCAGCCCGAAGTACCCCAGAAAATCCAGCGCCGCCGTGGTGGCCACCTCGCCCGCGGAGTACAGGAAGTGCTGCCCGCACTCCACCACCAGCCCCGTGCCCGCGCCGCCCGCCTCGCCCAGGCGGCCGTGCTGGATCAGCGGCGTGCCCGACCCCAGCCCGCTGGGCATGAGCAGGTGCACGCCCGGCCGGCCGATGGCGCAGGCCACTTCGGTATTGCGCGAATAGGCGGGGTACACCCAGAACGGCTCCACGTCCTGGCTGGTGGAGTGGATGTCCAGCACGTGGTCGGCCGCGGCCACCACGGGGCGCAGCTCTCGCGCGCGCCGCATCTCGATGCTGTCCAGGCTGCCGTCCAGCTCGGCGGCCGACCACACGCGGTTGAGGTTGTGGTCGATCTGGCGGCTGTCGAACGGCCGGCTTTCGTCGAACGATTCGTAGGCCTGCACGTTGGCGAAGCTGATGGTGAGGGTGCCCTTCAACGGGCGCACGCCGCTGTCCAGCAGGTGCGTGGCGGCCACCATGCCGCAGATCTCGTTGCCATGCGTGAGCGCATTGATGAGCACGTGCGGCCCGGGCTGGCCCGAGGCGAAACGGTGCACATAGGGGATACCGGTGTTGCCCTCGCGGTAGGCGGTCAGGTCGCGGGGCAGGACTTCGAACAGGGGCGGGGTGAGGGTCATCGCGGTGCGGCGGAGGGCGCCATCGGCTGCGGCGGCCCGTCCGGGGTGAAGGTGGTGGGGAAGCCGGCCATCGTAGCCGCACCGCGCGGCCTTTGCAGGGCCCGGCGCGGTCCCCGTCATCCCATGCCGGACACCGGAATGGGCTCTTGTACGATCGCCGGCACCGGCCTCCGCCCTTGGGAGCGGTCCGCGCAACCCACCCCCCTGTCCATGACCCCGCCCTCCATCACGTGGCTCCCGCTCGCGCAAGCACACGCGCGTTGGCCCGGCGGCTGGCGCGAGGCATTGGCCAGGGCGCGCGGCACGGCCCCCGCCGCTCGCGGACGCCCAG
>NZ_BAAJYS010000545.1:0-1832 GCF_057543315.1 Acidovorax sp. KPB24-07 | reverse complement strand
CCCTCCCCCACCGGCTCAGCCCCCCTCCCTCGCTCTCCCCAACCCTGCAGCCGCTCTCTCTCCCGAACATCCAACAGGTCCAGTTCTCCTACCGCCTGCTCAGGCCGTTGTGTCAGCGCCCGCAGCACCGCTTGGTACTGGCGGGCCATGCGCTCGATGGTCTCCGGATCAAACAACCCGGATGCGTAATGAAACGCAGCGTGAATCCGGCCATCGGCATGCTCGCGAATGTCCAGCGTCAATTCGAACTGCGCTGCCTGCCCACCGATGTCGTAGGCCTGCAGCGAGAGGCCCGGCAACTGGGTGAGTGCATCGAAATCGCCGCGCTGGTGGTTGAACATCACCTGGAACAGCGGAGGATGGTCCAGGCTGCGGTCGACGCCCAGCGCCTGAACCAGTTGCTCGAAGGGCAAATCCTGGTGCAACTGGGCACCCAGCGCAGCCTCTTGCACGCGGGCCAGTACGGACTGCAGGGTGGCGCGGTCATCCACCACAGCACGCATCACCAGGGTGTTCACGAAGAAGCCAACGATGCCTTCCGTCTCCACACGGTGGCGATTGGCCAGGGGCACGCCCACTCGGATGTCGTCCTGCCCCGTACACCGCTGCAGCAGGATCTGCCATGCGGCCAGCAGCACCATGAACGGTGTCCCACCGCAGGCCTGGGCACAGCGCTGCACCCCCAGCGCCAGATCCGGTGCCAACTCGATGCGGTGCCGCGCCGAGCGGTAGCGGCCATCGGCCCGCCGTGCATGGTCGGCCGGCAGTTGCAGCACGGGCTGATCGCCTCCGAGCTGCTGGGTCCAATAGGCCAGTTGCCGCTCCATTTCACCGGCTTCCAGCCATTGCTTTTGCCAGGCGGCGTAATCCGCGTACTGGATGGGCAAAGACGCCAAGCTGACGGGGTCGCCCGACACCTGGGCACGGTACTGCGCGACGAACTCGTCCACGATCACCTGCAGCGAAGCGCCGTCGGACACGATGTGGTGCATCACCACCACCATCACATGCTCGTCCTGTGCCAGGCGGATCAGTGCCGCACGCAACAGCGGCCCCGCGGTGAGATCGAAAGGCGCATTGCAAAGGCGCTGAGCTTCGGCGAGCGCAGCGGCTTCCCTTGTTGCCACCGGCTGCGGTGTCAGATCCACCACCCGCCAGTCCAGCGGCATCGCGGTGCCGACCACCTGCTCGACCTCGCCCTGCGCGCCGGTGCGAAAGACCGTTCGCAGCGCCTCGTGGCGCTCCACCAGTGCGGCCAAGCTGCCGCGCACCTCGGCCTCGTCCAACGCGCCGCGCAGCCGCAATGCTGCGCTGATGTGATATGCCGTGCTCTGCGGGTCCATCTGCCAGAGGAACCACTGGCGAAGCTGGGCATACGACAGTGGCGAACGCTCCTGCCATGCGGCATCGCGCGGCAGGATCGGGAACTGGCGGGGACTCAGGCCCTCGGCGCGGATTTTCTGGTAGACGACGCGGCGTTGTTCGGCCGTCAATCGGGAAAAGCGCTCAGCGATGCGGCGGGTGGCAACGGCTTCCATCAAAGGGTCTCCATGCTGTCAATCAATGCGTCGATGTCCGACAGGGCCTGCGCCGCAGGGCGTTGGCCCTGTGCTGGCACGAGCAAGGCAGCCATGTCCCGCAGCACCGGGGACTGAAAGACCTGGCGGATCGTGAGTTCGGTGTGCAATCGGTCCTGCACGCGGGCGACCAGCCTGGTGGACAGCAGCGAGTGACCACCCAGCTCGAAGAACTGGTCATTGCGCCCTACGCGCTGCACCCCCAGCACCTCGGCCCAGATCTGCGCCAGCGCCCCCTCGATCTCCCCCTGCGGC
>NZ_BAAJYS010000544.1:0-1834 GCF_057543315.1 Acidovorax sp. KPB24-07 | reverse complement strand
TAGCCAGCAGGGCGAGGATGCGCGCGGCGACCAGCGGGTCGATGGGCGCCCCCCCGGCCCGCATGCAGGCCAGCGCGCGCACCAGTTCATCGTCTTCGGCACTCTTGAGCAGGTAGCCCCGCGCGCCGGCCTGGATGGCCGCGACGATCGTGTCGGTGTGCCCCCAGGCGGAGACCACCACGGCCTCCAGTGACGGTCGGGCTCGCGAAAACGCCTCCAGCAGCGCCAGTCCCGAACCATCCGGCAGGTGCAGGTCCACCAGCGCCAGATCGAAGCCACGCGCGGGCCACAACGCGCCGGCCTGGGCCAGGCTGCCGGCGTGCGCCACCGATGCCCCGGGATGGACCTGCCCGAGCAGGCGGGCCAGGCGCCGCGCGCAGGCGGGGTCGTCCTCCACCAGCAGCACGGCGGCCACGGCCAGCGGTGCGGGCGCGCTCATCGGCAGGGGCGCTGCACGCAGGAAAAACGGCATGCATCCCCGATATCAGGGATGCGCGCGAGGCACTGCCTCTCTAGTCTTGCGGGTCGGGGGTGCCGGCTGCTACAGGTGGGCGGCACCACCCGCCCGGCAACCGATTTTTCACAAACATGCATTTTTAGGAGGTGAACGATGACTCAGGTGCTCATGCAATGCGCGGCGATCCACGTGCCCACGGGCGAGCTGGCGGCCAGCCGGCAGGGATATTCACATGATTCGGAAATAAAGACCAGCAACACCGACTGGATGGCGCACCTGCCGGACGGGCGCAGGCTCAGCGAGCTGTCCCTGCCCGGCACGCACGACACCATGTCGTTCTATGGCGGCGACATCACCCAGACGCAGTCGATGCCGCTGGCGAACCAACTCAAATCCGGCATCCGCGTGCTGGACATCCGGTGCAACCACACCAAGGACGAACTGCCGATCTACCACGGCATCCAATTCCAGTACGCGTACTTCTCCGACGTGCTCGCCACCGTGATCGACTTCCTGAAGACCCACCCGTCGGAAACCGTGTTCATGCGGATCAAGCAGGAGGGCGACGGCGGCGGCAACACCGAGACTTTCGAGGAAACGTTCAAGAACCGCTACTACCAGCCCAACCAGGCCGCCTTCTGGCAGCCGCCCACGGATGGCACCGGCGGCAACCCCGTGCTCAAGGACCTGCGCGGCAAGATCGTGGTGCTGCAGAACTTCACCGCGACGCACCAGTACGGCATCGCGTACCCCGGCGCGTTCAGCATCCAGGACGAATGGAAGCTGGGCACCAACTGGGACCTGTACGACAAGTGGGAAAAGGTCAAGGCACATGCCCGCGCGGCGATCGCCGGAAGCCGCGACCAGGCCTACATCAACTACCTGAGCGCCGCGTCCGGCTCGTTCCCCTATTTCGTCGCCAGCGGGGCGTCGAGCCCCCAGACCAACGCCCCCCTGCTCATGACGGGGCGGACCACCCCGGGCTGGAAGAACAGCTGGCCCGACTTTCCCCGCGTCAAATGCTTCATCGGCATCTGCTCGATCGCCTTCGACGGGACGAACCAGCTCCTGTACCCCCGCATGGGCCCGGGGGGGGGGAACTGCACGGGCAGGTGGGCATGGTCATGGCCGACTTCCCCGGCCCCGGCCTCATCAGCGCGGTGATCGCCACCAACGGCTGACGCCCCCGCCGCGGGATCTGCCACAGGGCCCTCGCCTTGGCCACCGCCCCATGGCGGGGGGCAGGCGCCTGCGTACACTACGCCGGTCCCGGCTTCCCCTCCTGCCCCATGCACATACCCCGGCTGCGCCCTGTTTTGTCCCTGTGCCCCACAGCGCGCCCGAGGTTGCACGCCTGGGGCCTGGCGGCCCTGCTGC
>NZ_BAAJYS010000543.1:0-1844 GCF_057543315.1 Acidovorax sp. KPB24-07 | reverse complement strand
GGCCTACGCGCCGCAGCCCCGGCGGCGCCCGACCCCGCGCCTACAATGCCGCGACCCGTCCAACGAGAAGGGGCGCCGCAGCGCACCATGCGCCCGCCGCGCCCCGCGATTTCTCCCGAACCGCGAAGGAACCCCCTGTGCAGCCCACGCCCGCCATCTTCAAGGCCTACGACATCCGCGGCATCGTGCCGAGCACCCTGAACGACGAAGTGGCCCGGGGCCTGGGGCGCGCCTTCGGCACCGCCGCGCGGGCCGAGGGGCAGACGGTGGTGGCCGTGGGGCGCGACGGCCGCCTGTCCGGCCCCTCGCTGGCCGCCGCGCTGATCGCCGGGCTGGTGGATGCCGGCATCGAGGTCATCGACATCGGCCCCGCCACCACCCCCATGCTCTACTTTGCCGCCCACACCCTGTGCCACAGCGGCATCCAGGTCACCGGCAGCCACAACCCCAAGGACTACAACGGCTTCAAGATGGTGCTGGCCGGCCGCGCCATCTACGGCGACGAGATCCAGGCCCTGCGCCGCACCATGGAAGAAGAAAGCTGGACGCTGGCCGAAGGCGGCAGCGTGCGCCAGGCCGACGGGCTGCCCGCCTACGTGCAGCGCATCACCTCCGACGTCAAGCTCGCCCGCCCCATGAAGATCGTGGTGGACAGCGGCAACGGCATTGCCGGCGCCTCGGCCCCCGGCATCTTCCGCGCGCTGGGCTGCGAGGTGATCGAGCTGTTTTCCGAGGTGGACGGCAATTTCCCCAACCACCATCCCGACCCCAGCAAGCCCGAGAACCTGCGCGACCTGATCTCCACGCTGCAATCGAGCGACGCCGAACTGGGCCTGGCCTTCGACGGCGACGGCGACCGGCTGGGCATCGTCACCAAGGACGGCCAGAACATCTTTCCCGACCGCCAGATGATGCTGTTCGCCCGCGACGTGCTCTCGCGCGTGCCCGGGGGCCACATCCTCTTCGACGTGAAGTGCACCCAGCGCCTGGCCCCTGCCATCACCGAGGCGGGCGGCCAACCCGTCATGTACAAGACCGGCCACTCGCTCATCAAGGCGCGCATGAAGGAACTCGACTCGCCCCTGGGCGGCGAGATGAGCGGGCACATCTTCTTCAAGGAGCGCTGGTTCGGCTTTGACGACGGCACCTATGCCGGCTGCCGCCTGCTCGAAATTTTGAGCCGCGAAAGCGACCCCGGCGCCGTGCTCAACGGCCTGCCCACCAGCCATTCCACGCCCGAGCTGAACGTGTCGTGCGCCGAAGGCGAGCCGCACCGCCTGACCGCCGAACTGCAGGCCCTGGCCGCCGAAACCTTCGCCGCCCCGGCCGAGATCAACACCATCGACGGCCTGCGCGTGGACTGGCCGGACGGCTTCGGCCTCATCCGCGCCAGCAACACCACGCCCGTGCTGGTGCTGCGCTTCGAAGGCCACACGCCCGAGGCGCTAGCGCGCATCGAAGCGGCCATGCTCGCGCTGCTGCACCGGGTCAAGCCCGACGCGCACGTGGGTGCCGCGGCCCACTGATCGTTCGCCGCCAGCCGCCTGCCATCCACCGCCCGCTTCACGGACCATCCGCCCCTTGAATCCCCCCGTGTTCCCACCGCTGTACACCGTGGCAGCGGCGCAGTCGATCTCAATCCCCGGCGATGTGCCGGCCAACGTGCAGGCGCACCTGGCCATGGTGCAGGCCGCCGCCCAGGAAGGCGTGCAACTGCTCGTCTTTCCCGAGCTGTCGCTCACGGGCTATGAGCCCGATCTGGCGGCCCGCCACGTGCTCGGCGCGGACGACGCCGTGCTGGCGCCGCTGCGCGAAGCCGCCCGCGCCCATGGCATGGCCGTGGT
>NZ_BAAJYS010000542.1:0-1854 GCF_057543315.1 Acidovorax sp. KPB24-07 | reverse complement strand
CTGGGGCCACGTGGGCATCGAAGCCGTCGTCCGGCGCGGCGGCTGCCTCGGGCGGCGGTGCCTCGATCGCCTTGCGCCGCACCAGACCGGCGCCCCACATCAGCGCGGCGCCCGTCAGCAGCCCGCCCAGGTGGGCCATGTAGGCCACGCCCCGGCCGCTGAGCCAGTGCTGCAGCAACTCGTTGGCGATCCACGCCGGCAACAGCAGCAGCGCGGGCGCGGTGACATAGTTGAAATAAAAGAACAGCTGGTAGAAAAACCGCACGCGGCGCAGCCGGTACAGCACCGCGTACATGCCCATGAGGGCCGACACCGCACCGGACGCCCCCAGGCCGTAGCTGCCTTGGCCTGCATAGGCCCACCCGGCCATCAGCGACCCGCCCACGGCCCCCAGCAGGTAGAAGGCCAGGTACCGCCACCGCCCCAGGGCCAGTTCGACCGAAAAGCCGAAGAGGAACAAGAACACCATGTTGCCCAGCAGGTGGCCCGTGCTGGCATGCAGGAAAGCGGCGGTGATCCAGGTCACGGGCCGCGGGGGCGCGTCCTTTTCGTAGCTCTGCGCCCAGCGGCGGGTGAAGGGCTCGGGCAGCGCCGCCTCATACCGGGCGCGGGCGGCCTTCCAGTCGGCGTACTGCGGGTCGTCCGCGCGCACGACCAGGCCGGCGCGCAGGCGCTTTTGAAAGCCTTCCTCGTGCTCCATCCACCGCAGCAGCGCGTGCTCCCGGTGCGCCGCCAGCATGCGCTGCGCCTGCTCGGCATCGCGGTGGCCGGCGTCCTTGAGCCACTGCACGAAAGGCGGCAGTTCGATGCCGGGCAAGGGACTGTCCACATAGACCTGCGCCGCCCGGTCCACGGCCTTGGCCTCCCAGCGCTGCGGGCCCCAGAAGACCAGCAGGTTGACCAGGATGATCAGCACCGTCATCCATGGCGGGTTGCGCCAGGTGGGGCGGTTGTCCAGCGGGATGGCATAGAACATGGCGGGCCTGCGTCACCTCAAGGCGGGCAACGCCGGGCCCCGCGGGCCGGCCTGCGGCACCGCGGCGGGACAGCGCGCAGCCCTCACTGGGGCACGAAGCCGCTGCGCTGGATGATGCGCGTCCAGGCCTGGGTGTAGGCCTCCTGGCGCGCCGCCTGCTGCTTGGGCGTCATCGACGCCACCGTGAGCCCCAGGGCCGTGAGCTGCCGGTTCACGTCGGGTTGGGCGACCACCTTGGCCAGCGCCTGCGAGAAGCGGGTGACGAACGCGGCCGGCGTACCGGTGGGCGCGTAGAAGCCGTAGTAGGGCAGGTCCTCGAAGCCTTTCAGCCCCAATTCGTCGAACGTGGGCACGTCCGGCAGCGCGGCCTGGCGCTGGGTGCCCAGCACGGCCAGCACGCGCACCTTGCCGCCCTTGTGGTTTTCGATGAAGTCCTGCACCGAGGCCACCCCGGCGGGGATCTGGTTGCCCAGCATGTCGGCGATCATGGGCGCGCTGCCGCGGTATGGCGCCGCCACCAGGTCGATGCGGTACTTCTCGCCGATGAGCTTGACCAGAAACTCCGGCGTGGAGGCCGGGGCCGGGATGCCCACCGCGCCCTTGCCCCCGCCCTGGGTGGTGACCCACTGCACGTAGTCGTTGAACGACCTGGCCGGCGACGCGCCGGACACGGCGAAGGCATTCACGAAGGTGGCCACGCCGCCGACCGGCACGAAGTCGTGCACCGGGTCGTAGCCCGGGTGCTTGACCACCTGCGGCAGGATGGAGATGGTGTGGTCGTGCGACAGGAACACGGTGTGCCCGTCGGCCGGCGCGGCCTTGAGGGCCTGGGCGGCGATCTGCCCGCCCGCGCCGGGGCGGTTGTCCACCACCACCGG
>NZ_BAAJYS010000541.1:0-1857 GCF_057543315.1 Acidovorax sp. KPB24-07 | reverse complement strand
GCACCGTGGCGCTGAAAGCCTGCACCGACATGGCCCTGGCCCTGCTGCAGACATCGCAAAAGGCCGGCCTGCAGGCCGATGCAGGCCGCTTCGACGACAGCCTGTACCGGGCGGCCTGGGGCCTGGTGCGGCGCCACTGGCGGCGACCCGGGCCTTCGGCGCCGAGCGGCTGGCGGTGCTGCTGGAATGCTCGCGTGCGTCGCTGTACCGCCTGTTCGCACGCCATGGCGAAGGCGTGGCGGCGGCCATCTGGAGCGCCCGGCTGGAGGCCGCCTGGCAGCAGATCACCGCGACCGCGGGCGCCGGCACCGAGCGGCCCAGCCTCTCGGAGATCGCGCTGCGGTGCGGGTTTTCGGACCCCTCCACCTTCCAGCGCATGTTCAAGCGCCGCTTCGGCCTCAGCCCGCGCGAGGCGCGCCACCCGGCGAACTGACCCGCGGGCCGGCCGGCGGGTGCCGGCACCGGCGCGTTGGGGGACAATCGCCGGGTGTCCATCCCCCAGTCGTTCATCCAGGAATTGCTCGCCCGCGTCGATTTGGTCGACATCGTCGGCCGCTACGTGCAGCTCAAGAAGGGCGGCGCCAACTTCATGGGGCTGTGCCCCTTCCACGGGGAAAAATCGCCCTCGTTCAGCGTCAGCCCCTCCAAGCAGTTCTACCACTGCTTCGGCTGCGGCAAGAACGGCAACGCCATCAGCTTCCTCATGGAGCACGCCGGCATGGGCTTCGTGGAGGCCGTGCAGGACCTGGCCCAGCAAGTGGGCCTGCAGGTGCCGCAGGACGACGTCTCGCCCCAGGAGCGCGAGCGCGCCGCCGCCCAGCGGCAAAAGCAGGCCACGCTGACGGACGTGCTCGAGAAGGCCGGTGAGTCCTTTCGCAAGCACCTCAAGGATTCGCCGCGCGCGGTGGGCTACTTCAAGGGGCGCGGCGTGTCCGGCACGGTGGCCAAGCGCTACGGCCTGGGCTATGCGCCCGAGGGCTGGCGCAATCTGGCCAGCGTGTTCCCCGAGTACGACAGCCCCCTGCTGGCCGAAAGCGGACTGGTGATCGTGAACGAGGAGGACGACAAGCGCTACGACCGCTTCCGCGACCGCGTCATGTTCCCGATCCGCAACGTGAAGGGCGAATGCATCGGCTTCGGCGGGCGCGTGCTGGGCGACGACAAGCCCAAGTACCTCAACTCGCCGGAAACGCCCGTGTTCCACAAGGGCCGCGAACTCTACGGCCTGTTCGAGGCGCGCACCGCTATCCGCGAGCACGGCTACGTGCTGGTCACGGAAGGCTACATGGACGTGGTGGCGCTGGCGCAGCTCGGCTTCCCGAACGCCGTGGCCACGCTGGGCACGGCCTGCACGCCCGACCACGTGCACAAGCTGTTCCGTTTCACCGACACCGTGGTGTTCAGCTTCGACGGCGACGCGGCCGGGCGGCGCGCGGCGCGCAAGGCGCTCGACGGAGCCCTGCCCTACGCCACCGACACGCGCAGCGTGAAATTCCTGTTCCTGCCGGCCGAGCACGACCCAGACAGCTTCATCCGCGAACACGGCACCGACGCCTTCGCCCGCCAGGTGGGCGAGGCGCTGCCGCTCAGCCGCTTCCTGCTGGAGGCGGCCCGCGAGAACTGCGACCTGGGCACCGCCGAAGGCCGGGCCCACATGGTGAGCAACGCGCGGCCACTGTGGTCCGCCCTGCCCGACGGCGCGCTCAAGCGGCAGTTGCTGACCGAACTGGCCGAGCAGGGCCAGCTCGACGCGCGCGATCTGTCCGACCTGTGGAACCAGGCCGCAGCGCAGGACGCCAGCCGCCAGGGCGGCGGCGCGCACCGGGCGGCCTCCGGTGGCGCCCCCCCGCCCGCCCT
>NZ_BAAJYS010000540.1:0-1860 GCF_057543315.1 Acidovorax sp. KPB24-07 | reverse complement strand
ACCGCGGCGTTCGACGCGCTGGCGCTGGCGCTGGCCGGACAGGGGCTCAACCCCTTGCCGGTGGCGCTCGATTCGCTCAAGGACCCGCTGTGCCTGTCCACCCTGCAGGACCTGTGCCGCCAGCATGCGGTGCAGCTCGTGCTGAACACCACGGCCTTCGCGGCGCTGGAGGAGGGGGCCGCGCTCGCGGGCGATGCGCCGGTGCTGCAGGTGATCGCCAGCGGCGGAAACCGCGAGGACTGGTGGGCGGACAGCCAGGGCCTGCGCCCGCGCGACATCGCCATGCAGGTGGTGCTGCCCGAGATGGACGGGCGCATCGTCACGCGCGCCATCAGCTTCAAGGGGCTGTCGCACCGCTGCGCGTTCACGCAGGCCGACGTGGTGGCCTACCAGCCCGAGCCCGATCGGGTGGCGTTCGTCGCTGCGCTGGCCCAGCGCTGGTGCAGGCTGCGGAGCCTTCCCAACCCGGACAAACGGCTGGCGCTGGTGTTGGCCAACTACCCCGGCAGCGAGGGGCGCCTGGGCAGCGGCGTGGGCCTGGACACACCCGCGTCGGTGATCGGCATCCTGCAGCGCCTGCGCGCCGAGGGTTACGCCCTGGGCGACGCCGCGGCCGTGCCGGCCGATGGCGATGCGCTCATGCGCGTGCTGCAGCAGGGCATTGCGAACGACCCCGCGCAGTGGCCGCTGCGTCCCGCCTGGCAGAGCTACGCCCTGGCCGATTACCGCGCGCGGCTGGACGCGTTGCCGGAGGGCATGGCGCAAGCCATCCACGACCGCTGGGGCCCGCCCGAGGCCGACCCGCTGCTGCGCCAGGGCCGCTTCATGATCGCGGGCCTGCGGCAGGGGAATGTGTTCATCGGCATCCAGCCGGCGCGCGCCAATGCGGCGGCGCCAGGGCAGGGCAATGCCAGTGCGCAGGACTACGCAAGCTACCACGATGCCGAGCTGGTGCCGCCGCACGGCTACCTGGCCTTTTACTTCTGGCTGCGCGACGTGTTTGCCATCGACGCCGTGGTGCACGTGGGCAAGCACGGCAACCTCGAATGGCTGCCCGGCAAGAGCCTGGCACTGTCGCAGGTGTGCTGGCCTGATGCGATCCTGGGACCGCTGCCCCACCTGTACCCCTTCATCGTGAACGACCCGGGCGAGGGCGCGCAGGCCAAGCGCCGCAGCCAGGCGGTCATCATCGACCACCTCATGCCACCGCTCACCCGCGCCGAAAACCACGGCCCGCTGCAGGACCTGGAGCGCCTGGTGGACGAGTACTACGACGCGCTGCTGGTGGATGCGCGCCGCGCCACGCTGCTGCGCCGGCAGATCCTGGATGCGGTGCGCCGCCAGCACCTGCTCGAGGGGCTGGACCTGGCCGCGCCGGCCGGCAGCGCGCCGGACGACGATGCCATCCTCGCGCGCATCGACGCCTACCTGTGCGAGCTGAAGGAAACGCAGATCCGCGATGGCCTGCATGTCTTCGGCGCCTCGCCGACGGGTCGCCAGCGGCGCGACACGCTGCTGGCGCTGGCCCGCTATCCGGCCGGCGACGGGCAGGGTGCTCAGGCCGGGCTGCTGCAGGCCCTGGCCGACGACCTGCTGCCCGGCGATCCCTTCGACCCGCTGCAGATCGAGGCGGCGCAGCCCTGGCAGGGCCCACGGCCCGAGGCGCTGCAGGCTGTGGACGCCGGCCCCTGGCGGCACCACGGCGACACGCGCGAGCGGCTGGAGCTGCTCGCCCAGCAACTGCTGGAGGACGGCGCGCCGGCCGCAGCCTGGCCGCGCACGCAGGCCGTGCTGGCGCGGGTGCAGGGCACGCTGGCGCCCGCGTTGGACGCCTGCGGTGGCCAAGAACTGGGGCAGCTG
>NZ_BAAJYS010000539.1:0-1866 GCF_057543315.1 Acidovorax sp. KPB24-07 | reverse complement strand
TTTCGCCACCGGCGCGACGCCCCGGCCCGCCCGGCCGCCGCCCCGCGCTACCGCCGCCAGAACGCCGGGGTGAGCAATACCATGAAGCTCAGGATCTCCAGCCGCCCGAGCAGCATGGCCAGGGTGCAGACCCAGAGCTGGAACTCGGTGAGCACCGCGTAGGTGGCCGACGGCCCGAGCAGCCCCAGGCCCGGCCCCGTGCAGTTGACGCTGGCCAGCACGGCGGAGAACGCGCTCACCAAATCGAGATCGGTCAGCAGCAGCACCATGCTCAGCACCGTCACCGTGGCGCCATAGACCAGCATGAACGCCAGCACCGAGAAGATCATGCGGTGGTCCACCACCGCGCGGCCCAGGCGCACGGGCTGCACGGCGCGGGGGTGGGCCAGGCGCGTCATCTCGCGGCGGGCCTGCTTCAGCAGGATCAGCATGCGCACCATCTTGATGCCGCCGCCCGTAGATCCCGCGCTGGTGGCCACGCCCGACAGCATGAGCATGAAGATCGGAGCGAACACCGGCCAGGCCAGGTAGTCGGTGGTGGCAAAGCCCGTCGTCGTGGCGACCGACACCACATGGAAGAACCCGTGCCGCAGCGCCGCCAGCGGCGCATAGATGTCCTTGGCCCACAGCAGCAGCGCGACGAACAAACCGCCGCCCAGCAGCGTGAGCACGGTGGCGCGCATCTCGGGGTCGCACCACAGGCTGCGCCAGTGGCCCTTGCGCAGCGCGACGAAATACAGCGCGAAGTTGCAGCTGGCCACCACCATGAACACCACCGCGATGGATTCGAGCAGCGGCGACTGGAAATGGCCGAAGCTGCTGTCGTGCGACGACAGCCCGCCCAGGCTGACCGTGGTGAACATGTGCATGACGGCATCGGCCGGCGGCATGCCGCCCAGCCAGTAGGCCAGCGCACACGCCAGCGAAAAGAGCACGTACACGCCCCACAGCCCCTTGGCGGTTTCGGTCATGCGCGGGGTGAGCTTGGTGTCCTTGACCGGGCCGGCGGCCTCGGCCTTGAAGAGCTGGCTCGCGCCCACGCCCAGCAGCGGCAGCACTGCCACCGCCAGGATCAGGATGCCCATGCCGCCCAGCCACTGCATGAAGGTGCGCCACACATTGATCGACAGCGGCAGCGCATCCAGCCCCGTCAGCACGGTGCCGCCCGTGGTGGTCAGGCCCGAGACGGCCTCGAAGTACGCATGCGTGAACGATATCGGCCGGCCGATCTGGTGCATGGCCAGCAGCAGCGGCAGCGCGGCGAACAGCGGCAGCACCACCCACACGAGCGCGACGAGGATGATGCCGTGGCGCGGCTGCAGTTCGCGCGCCTGGTGGCGCAGACCCGCCCACAGCCCGCCGCCGCACAGCAGCGTGGCCGCCAGGGCGCCGGCGTATTGCGGCCACAGGCCGTCGCCCGTCCACCAGGAGGCCGCCAGCGGCACGCCGAAGGCCAGCGAGAACAGGGCGAGCAGCGCGCCCAGCACGCGCAGAACGGGAAGAAGGTCCGCCATGGTGTCGGTGTGGAAGGAAACGAAGAGGGTCGGGGGCGCGGGTTCAGAAGAACGTCGCGCCCAGGCGGAAGGCCTTTTCCACATCGCGCACCAGCCGCTTGTTCGGCAGGAAGAACACCACGTGGTCCCCGCTTTCGATCACCGTGTGGCTGCGCGGAATGATGACCTGGGGTTCGGCGAAGGCATCCGGGCCATCGCCCTCGGCCAGCGCCGCATCCGCGCCCGGCTCCGCGCCGGACAGCCCGCGCACGATCAGCCCCATGTGCACCTCGGGCGGCAGGTGCAGGTCGCCGACCTTGCGTCCCACCACGCGCGAGCTCTTGCGGTCGCCGCGCGCCACGATCTCCAGCGC
>NZ_BAAJYS010000538.1:0-1869 GCF_057543315.1 Acidovorax sp. KPB24-07 | reverse complement strand
GAAGAAGACGTGGATGGGGGCGCCGGGGCCGCTGCTCATCGCTGTGCGGGCGGAATCTGCCGCAGGGCGGCGGCGAAGGCCGCGTGGGCGGCCGGGTCCACGGGCCGGTGGCGCACCACGGTGCTGGCGGGGTCGTTGCCCAGGAAATTGTTGCCCTTGTGGTTGTGCGCGGGCCGGATCGGGCGCGGGGCGAAGCCGCCGCCGCAGTTGGGGCACACGTTGCCGAGCACGTGGTCCACGCAGTCGGCGCAGAAGGTGCACTCGAAGCTGCAGATGCGCGCATCGGGCGAGGCGGGCGGCAGGGCGGTGTTGCAGTGTTCGCAGGTGGGGCGCAGTTCCAGCATGGCGCGTCTTCTTTCGTCGTGATGGCGGAGGGGGGGTGGACGGGGTGGGGGGCGGAAAGGGCGGGAATCAGGCTGCGGCGGCCACGCGCTCCAGCGCCTGGGCGGCGGTGCACACGGTGGCGAAGCGGTCCTGCAGCACGGTGGCCGTGCGGTCCCGGATGTCGGTGGCGGTGAGCGTGCGGCCGTCGGGCTGCACCATGTCCCAGGTGAGCGTGGCATCGAGGGCGTAGTCCACCTGCCAGCCCAGATCGGAGGCATGGCGGGTGGTGGTCTCGCAGCATTGCTCGGTGCGGATGCCGCTCACGATCAGGCGCTGGATGCCGTGCTGCGTCAGCCAGACGGCCAGGCCTGTGTCCACCAGTGCGCTGTGGCGCGATTTGGTGAAGGTGGCGGTGGCGTCGAACGGCGCCAGGCCCTCCAGCGGGCGCACGTGGCCGGACTCGATGGCGAACGGGTTGCCGGCCTCGGCGGGGCCGTCGCTGTGGAAGATGCGCACCACCGGCACGCCCCGGGCCACGCAGCCCTCGATGAGTGCGTTCTGCGCGGCGAGGTACGGCGGCAGGCTCTGCGCGGTGAAATAGGACCGCTGGCGGAACGATTCCTGCGCGTCGATCACTATGAGACAGGTTTTCATGGGGGCGCTTCGATGGGTGGTGGAGTATGGCGCTGATTTTGAGAGCAGCGGCGTCCGGCGTCCGGCCCGGGGCGGCCAGGGATCGATCATTTCAGGACATGTTTCGATGGCGCGCGGCCTGCGGGTTTGTAGTCCGTGGCGCCCAATTCCAGTTCTGGCAGGCCCAAAAAATGCTGCACTGCAACAAAACTGGTATGGTGAACCCGCTACCCCGCCGATTGGACGACCGCCCATGCCCCGCAGCTCCCGCCTGTTTTCCCTGTCCGTTTTCACCCGGGCCTACCAGCGCAACCTGAAGGCGCTGGCTCGCGCCACGCGCCCCGCGCGGGTGAAGGCGGCCGCCAAGCCCCTGCTGTCGCTGGTGAATGCCGCCACCCCCAAGGCCCGGGCGCCGCGCAAGGTGCCGCCCGGGGCCGGCGAATGGATAGGCGGCATCGCCCCCGGCCCGGCCGGCGCGCGGCGCTTTCACCTGCACATTCCCCCGGGCCTGGCCCTGGGCGCGGGCGAAAAGCTCCCCATGATGGTGATGTTGCACGGCTGCGGGCAGACGGGGGCCGATCTGGCCGCCAGTTCGCGCATGAACCGGCTCGCTGCCCGCGAGCGCTTTCTGGTGCTGTACCCCGAGCAGGAGCGCATCGCCAACGCGCAGGGCTGCTGGAACTGGTTCTCGCACCGCAACGGCAAGGCCCACGCGGAAGCGGCCACGCTCATGGCGGCGGTGGACCAGGTGGCGCGGCGCCATCCGGTCGATCTCACGCGCGTGGCGGTGGCCGGCCTGTCAGCCGGCGCATGCATGGCGGTGCTGCTGGCGGCGCGCTATCCGGAACGGTTCTGCGCGGTGGCCATGCATTCGGGCGTGGCGCCGGGCACGGCGGAGTCGTCCGCCCAGGC
>NZ_BAAJYS010000537.1:0-1880 GCF_057543315.1 Acidovorax sp. KPB24-07 | reverse complement strand
TTGACCAGCACCTTCGCGCCGCGCGCCGCCAGCGCCAGTGCGTGCTGGCGGCCCAGGCCGCCGCCCGCGCCCGTCACGATGGCCACGCGGCCCTTGAAATCGATTGCCATGGGTTTCTCTCTCCTGTGGGCCCCGCGGGCCAGTGAATGGTTTTGCAAAAGCGGCCGTGCAATGTGCTGCAATCGGCCCAGCACGAATTCTGATCGAGCCCCTACCGCATGGCCATGCCCCACCGTCCCGATGACGACATCACCCTTCGCAAGCTGCACATCCTGCGGGTCTTCCTGGAGGCCGGCAATCTCGCGCGCGCGGCGGAGAGCCTGGACATCAGCGCGGTCAGCGTGCACCGCGCCCTGCACTCGCTGGAGGACGCGCTGCGCTGCCCCCTGTTCCGCCACGAAGGCCGCCACCTGCACCCCACCGAGGCCGCTCACCACCTGGCGGAGGTCGCGCGCGAGCTGCTGGGCACGCTGGCCGAGGGCATCCGCTCCACGCGGGCGGTGGCCGGGTATTCGTCCGACCGCATACGCATCGGATCGCTCTATTCGCTGACCAGCCGCACGGTGCCCACCCTCGTGATGGGCATGAAGCGGCGCCTGCCCGAACTGCAGACCGAACTGGTGCTGGGCTCGGACGCCGACCTGCGGCAAAAGCTGCGCAACGGCGCCATCGATGCCGCGCTGATGGGCTCGTCCGGCGATATGCCCGACCTCGAGTGCGAGCCCCTGTTCGAGGACGACATCCACTTCGCCGCGCCAGCCGACTCGCCCTACCCGCCCGACCAGCCCATCGACCTGGCCGCTTGCGCCAGCGAGCGCTTCGTCAGCCTCACGGAAGGCTTCGTGACCTACCAGGGATTCATGGAGACTTTCCGGGTGGCCGGCTTCACCCCCGACGTGGTGATGCAGACCGAGGACATCTTCTCGCTGATGAACCTGGTGAGCGGCGGCGTGGGCTGCACCCTGCTGCCCGGTCGGGTGCGTGGCGTGCTGCCGCCCAACGTGCGGCTCATCGCGCTGCAGCCGCGCTACCGCATGCGCCAGACCATCGCGCTGCACTTCCTGCGCACCCGCGAGCGCGACCCCAACCTGCTCGCCCTGCTGGCGGTCTGCCGCACCGCCAAGGCGGCGCTGTCCTGAGCCACCCTGCCAACCTTCTGGGGCAGCCCCTACGGGGGTCACCCTGGATCGTTTCGATTAGCGTAAGTGTCGGCACACCGCTGGCATTGATCCGCACCGCCCGGCTGCGTATCGTCCCCTGCAAGAACAAAGCCCCGCATCCATGAGCACAGCCACCGGCATGTGCCACCGCGGGGCACCACGGACAGGAGACAAATTCAATGACTTCCCACTGGATATCCATCTGCGCGCTCGCCAGCATGTTCGTCATCGCCACCGTACTGCCCATCAACATGGGCGTCATCGCCTTCGTCGGGGCCTTCCTGGTCGGCACGCTCGTGGCCGGCATGAATGCCAAGGCCATCATGGCGGGATTTCCTGCCGACCTGTTCCTGACGCTGGTGGGCATCACCTACCTGTTCGCTCTGGCGCAGAACAACGGCACGATCGACTGGCTGGTCAAGCTGGCGGTGCGCGCGGTGCGTGGGCGCATCGCGGCGATCCCGTGGATCATGTTCTTCATCGCCGCGGCGCTCACGGGCGTGGGGGCCGTCAGCCCGGCGGCGGTCGCCATCATCGCGCCCATCGCACTGGGCTTCGCGGCCAAGTACGGCATCAACCCGCTGATGATGGGTCTTCTCGTCATCCACGGCGCGCAGGGCGGCGGCTTCTCGCCGATCAGCATCTACGGCGGCATCACCAACAAGATCGTGGCCACGGCCGGCCTGCCGCTGAACCCCATCGCCACCATGGCGGCCAGCC
>NZ_BAAJYS010000536.1:0-1897 GCF_057543315.1 Acidovorax sp. KPB24-07 | reverse complement strand
CGGCGCCTGGCGCAGGCGGACTGGGGGCGGGCCGGCACCGATGCGCTCGACAGCGAGGAGCGCCAGCCGGCCCGCTGGCCGGGCTTCGTGTGGTCGCTGGCCGTGAGCGTGGCCGTCACCCTGCTCACCCACCTGCTGTCCGGGGTGTTCGAACTGGCCAACATTGTCATGCTGTACCTGCTCGGGGTGGTGGGCGTGGCCATGCGGTTCGGCCGGGCGCCTGCGGCCCTCGCGGCGCTGGTCAACGTACTGGCGTTCGATTTCTTCTTCGTTTCGCCGCGCATGTCGTTCGCCGTGAGCGACGTGCAGTACCTCGTCACCTTCGGGGTCATGCTCATGGTGGGGCTGCTGGTGGGGCAGCTCACCGCGGGGCTGCGCTTCGCGGCGGGCGTGTCGGCGAGCCGCGAGCGGCGCGCGCAGTCGTTGTTCGACCTCACGCGCGAACTGTCCGCAGCGCTGCAGGTGGAGCAGATCACCGCCATCGGTGCTGCCGCGGTGCAAAAGCATTTCGGAGGGCGTGCGGCGGTGCTCGCGCTGGATGAGAGCGACCGCCTGGCCATGCCCGAGGGGCTGCCGCCCGGATTCGACGCGAACGTGGCCGACTGGACGCTGCGCCAGGGCCAGAGCGCCGGCCTGGCCACGGCCACACTGGCCGCGCAGACCTGGCGCTACGTGCCGCTCACCGCGCCCATGCGCGTGCGGGGCGTGCTGGCGCTGGAGCCTGCACAGCCGCGCTGGCTGCTGATTCCCGAGCAGGCACAGCAGCTCGATACGCTGGCCCGGCAGATCGCCATCGCCCTGGAGCGGGTGCACTACGTGGACGTGGCGCAGCGCGCGGTGGTGGACATGGAGTCGGAGCGCCTGCGCAATGCCCTGCTGGGCGCCATTTCGCACGACGTGCGCACCCCGCTCACCGCGCTGATCGCGCTGGCGGAGTCGCTGCCCGCGCAGTCGGCCGAAGACCAGGCCGAGGCCGGCCGCGCCATCGTGGCGCAGGCCCATCAGCTGCACGCGCTGGTGAGCAACCTGCTCGACATGGCACGGCTGGAGAGCGGCATTGCCGGCGGCAGCGTGAACCTGCGGCGCGACTGGCAGTCGGTCGAGGAGGTGGTGGGCACAGCGATCCGGGCAGCACGCCCTGCGCTGGGGCGCTTGCCGGTGGTCACGCACCTGCCGGCGGACCTCCCTTTGGTGGAATTCGATGCCGTGCTCATCGAGCGGGTGCTGGTCAACCTGCTGGAAAACGCCGCCAAATACGGCGCGCCGCCCATCGAGGTGTCCGCCAGCACCACGCCCACCACGCTGCGGCTGGCCGTGCGCGACCATGGGCCGGGCCTGCCGGTGGCGCTGCGAGGGCAGGAGCACACGCTGTTCGAGAAATTCACGCGTGGCCAGTCGGAGTCGGCCACGCCCGGCGTGGGCCTGGGGCTGGCCATCTGCAAGGCGGTGGTGCAGGCGCACGGCGGCGACATCTCCGCCGCCAGCGCCGAGCGCGGCGGGGCGGAGTTCACCGTGATCCTGCCGCGGCGCGACGAGCCCCCCCTTCCCCTGGACGAACCCTTGGAGCCCGGCGCGCCGGAAACGCCATGACCCTGGCCTTGCGAACGGTGATCGTGATCGAGGACGAGCCGCAGATCCGCCGCTTCGTGCGCAGTGCGCTCGAAGCCGAGGGTTGGCAGGTGCATGAGGCGGCCACGCTGCGCGAGGGGCTGTCGGCCGCCGGCACGCGGCAGCCGGACCTGCTGGTGCTCGATCTGGGGCTGCCCGATGGCGATGGCGTGGGCCTAATCCGCGATGTGCGCAGCTGGTCGGCGGTGCCCATCATCGTGCTGTCGGCCCGCACCGACGAGGCCGACAAGATCGCGGCCCTGGATGCGGGCGCCGACGACTACCTCAC
>NZ_BAAJYS010000535.1:0-1900 GCF_057543315.1 Acidovorax sp. KPB24-07 | reverse complement strand
GAACGTGGCGACCGATCCCAGCGTGGTGATGCCCAGGGCCAGGTGCCCGTCGGCGTCGAACACCGGGGCGCAGAACGCGACGATGCCCGGCAGCAGGGTGTCCACCACGCGGGCCGCGCCGCGCTCGCGCACCTCGGCCAGCAGGGCGTCGACGGCGGCGGCGTCGGTGGGCAGATCGGTGCGACCCAGCTTGGCGGCGTGGGCCAGCTCTTCCTGGAGCAGCGCGGCCGTGGCCTCGCGCGGCAGATGGGCGCAAAAGCAGCGGCCGGTGGCGGAGGCCAGCAGCGGCATGACGTCGCCCAGGCGCAGGTTGGCGGTCACGGCCTGGGGTGATTCCTCCCAGTGCACGATGGTCGGGCCCCGGTTGCCCCACACGGCCAGCGCCAGGGTGTGGCCGATGGTGTCCATCAGCGCGGGCACGCGCTCGCGCGCCAGGCGCATCGCATCGAGCCGCGCGAGCGAGGCCAGGCCCAGCTTGAGCGCGGCCGGCCCCAGGTCGTAGCGCGCGGTGCCCGGGTCCTGCGCCACCAGCCCCAGGCGCTGAAAGCTCACGAGGTAGCGGTGCGCCTTGGCGGCGCTCATGCCGGCCGTGGCCGCGAGGTCCTTGAGCATCAGCGGTCCACGCGACCGGGTCAGCCCCTCCAGCAGGGCGAAGCCGACTTCCACCGACTGTATGCCTGCCCGTTCCTTGTCCATCTGCACTAGAATTTCCAGAGTTTTGTTTAGTTAAATCAATTTAACCATTCGTAATTCGTGCCGGGCACCCGCCGCCGGTGCGTTGGAAGACAAGAGGTCTGAGCCCCATGAAACTCGCCACCTACAAAGATGGTTCCCGCGACGGCCAGCTGGTCGTCGTCTCCCGCGACCTGGGCACGGCCCATTATGCGACCGGCATCGCGAGCCGCCTGCAGCAGGTGCTGGACGACTGGGGCTTCCTGTCGCCCCAGCTGCAGGACCTGTACGACCAGCTCAACGCCGGCCGCGCCCCGCACGCGTTTCCGTTCGATCCCGCCCAGTGCATGGCCCCGCTGCCGCGCGCCTACCAGTGGGCGGACGGCTCCGCCTACATCAACCACGTCGAACTGGTGCGAAAAGCGCGCAACTCCGAAGTGCCCGAGAGCTTCTACACCGACCCGCTGATGTACCAGGGCGGCAGCGACGACTTCATCGGCCCGCGCGACGACGTGGTCGTGCCGAGCGAGGCCATGGGCATCGACTTCGAGGCCGAGATCGCCGTCGTCACCGGCGACGTGAAGATGGGCACCACGCCCGAGCAGGCGCTGGACGGCATCCGCCTGGTCATGCTGGCCAACGACGTCTCGCTGCGCAACCTCATCCCGGCCGAACTGGCCAAGGGTTTCGGCTTCTTCCAGTCCAAGCCCGCCACCGCGTTCAGCCCGGTCGCCATCACGCTCGACGAACTGGGCGACGCCTGGGACCAGGGCCGCGTGAACCTCACGCT
Source organism: Acidovorax sp. KPB24-07 (assembly GCF_057543315.1). Taxonomy (NCBI): domain Bacteria; kingdom Pseudomonadati; phylum Pseudomonadota; class Betaproteobacteria; order Burkholderiales; family Comamonadaceae; genus Acidovorax; species Acidovorax sp. KPB24-07. The sequence goes on along the minus strand of NZ_BAAJYS010000535.1, from coordinate 438 downwards.
GCAATCGACCTGGAACGGCCGCAAGGTCGGCATGTGCGATGCCGGCCCCGAGATGACCTTCCACTTCGGCCAGCTCATCGCCCACGTGGCCAAGACGCGCAACGTGCGCGCGGGCTCCATCATCGGCAGCGGCACGGTCAGCAACCGCGGCGTGGAGCAGAACGGCCGCACCGAGTGGCCCAAGGGCTACAGCTGCATCGCCGAAAAGCGCTGTATCGAGACCATCCAGGACGGCAAGCCCTCCACCGAGTTCATGAAATTCGGCGACACCATCCGCATCGAGATGAAGAACAAGGCCGGCCAGAGCCTGTTCGGCGCCATCGACCAGAACATCGCGGCCCCGCAATGACGACCCGCGCGGGGCTGGCCCGGCTCGCGCTGGCGGCGTGGCTGTTGCTGCCGGGCGCCTTGCTGGCGCAGCAGGCGCCGGCCATGGCC
>NZ_BAAJYS010000534.1:0-1905 GCF_057543315.1 Acidovorax sp. KPB24-07 | reverse complement strand
TGGTGCCCCTGCTGCTGGCCGGCCTGCCGGGCGCCAGCAACGTGCTGCGGGCCATGGCCGCGGGCGAGGCCTCGGTCTGCCCCGTGCTGGACATGGGCCCGGTGCCCCTGGCTGCCGTGCGCGATGGCGATCGCCTCACGCTCAACGGCCGCCTGCATGGCGCCGACCTGACCGAGCCCGCCACGCACTTCGTGTTCGTCGCCACACAGGACGATGGCCAGCCGCTGCTGGTGCTGGCACCGCGCGATGCGGTGCCGGGCCACGCCAGTACCTGGTTGGGCATCGACGGGCGTCAGACGGCCGACATCGCCCTGACCGGCGTCACGCTGGCGGCGTCCAGCGTGCTGGCGCAGGGCGAGGACGTGCGCACCCGCGTGGAGCGCGCCAGCGCGGTCGGCGGCCTGCTGGCCTGCGCTCAGACCGTGGGCGCTATCGGCGCGATGATCGAGCAGACCATCGAGTACCTCACCACGCGCGTGCAGTTCGGCGTGGCGCTGGCCACGTTCCAGGCGCTGCGCCACCGCGTGGTGGAGATGTACGTGGCCTACGAGAACGTGCGCGGCATGGTGCGCCGGCAGGTGCTGGACCTGTGTGAGGGCTCCGCCAGCGGCTCGCCGCGCGACATCGCGCTGGTCAAGCTCTACCTGTCCGTCACGGGGCGCCAGGTGGCCGAGTCCGCGATCCAGCTGCACGGGGGCATCGGCATGTCGCGCGAACTGCCCGCGGCGCGTCTGGCCATGCACGCGCTGGCCTGCAGCCTGCAATGGGGCGATCGCTTCGCGCACCTGGACCGCCTGGCTCGGCCCGCGCTGCACTGAGCCGCCCTGGCCACGCCAGCCTTCCGAACCGACCAGACAGAGACCCCGCACAGAAGGACGCTTTCCCATGCATTCGTTGCACCCGCTGTTCCACCCCACGTCGGTCGCCCTGGTGGGCGCCTCGTCGGACCCCGAACGCATCGGCGGCAGGCCGCTGCGTTTCATGCTCGAAGGGGGCTTCGAGGCGCCGCTGTACCCCGTCAACCGCAGCGGCGACACCATCCAGGGCCTGCCGGCCTACGCCAGCGTGCGCGACATCCCGCACCCGGTGGACCACGCCATCATCTGCGTGCCCGTGGCGGGCGTGGAGGCGGCGGTGCGTGACAGCATCGCCAAGGGCGTGAAGGCCATCCAGGTGCTCACGGCCGGGTTTGCCGAGGTGGACGCCGAGGGACGCGCGCTGCAGGACCGCATCGTGGGCCTGTGCCGCGATGCCGGGGTGCGCATGGTCGGCCCCAACTCCCTGGGTCTGCTGAACGTGCCCACGCGCTTCTTTGCCACCTTCTCCACGGCGCTCAATGGCTTGAAGCCGCGCCCCGGCCCCATCGCCCTGGCCACCCAGAGTGGGGCCTTCGGCTCGGCCGCCTACGGCGCGGCATCGCTGCGCGGCCTGGGCTTCAGCAAGATCGTGGCCACGGGCAACGAGGCGGACGTGGATGTCGCCGAGTGCATCGACTACCTCGTGGACGACCCCGATACGCGCGTCATCTGCGCGGCGCTCGAGTCCTGCCGCGATGGCGATCGCCTGCGCGCCGCTCTGCTCAAGGCCGCGCATGCCGGCAAGCCCGTGGTCATCATGAAAGTGGGGCGCACGGAACTGGGCGCGGCCGCCGCATCCACGCACACCGGCTCGCTGGCCGGCGATGACGCGGTGTACGCCACGGTGTTCGAGGAGTGCGGCGCCTGGCGCGCCGCTTCAATCGAGGAGATGCACGACATCGCCTACCTGCACTCCACCACGGGCCGGCTGCCGCAGAACACCGATGTCGGCGTGGTCACCGGCTCGGGCGGCATCGGCATCCTGATGGCCGACGACGCGGGCGAGCGCGGGCTGCAGCTGTCGCCGCTGCCGGCCGCCGCGCGGGCC
>NZ_BAAJYS010000533.1:0-1909 GCF_057543315.1 Acidovorax sp. KPB24-07 | reverse complement strand
GAGTAGCCGGTGCCGAAGTCGTCCAGCGAAAAGCCCACGCCGTGCGCGCGCAGCTTTTCCATGCGGGCGATCACGTCCTCCACGTCGGTGAGCAGCAGGCTCTCCGTGAGTTCGATCTTGAACAGCCGCGGCTGCGCCCCGCTCTCGCGCAGCGCCTGCAGCACCTGATCGACGAAGTCGGGCTGGCGGAACTGGCGCACGCTCACGTTCACCGACAGCACCAGGTGCGCCGTGGCCGCGCTGCGGGACCAGGCCACGAGCTGCCGGCAGCCGTGCTCCAGCACCCACTGCCCCAGCGGCACGATGAGGCCGCTCTGCTCGGCCACCGGGATGAACTCGCCCGGCGACACCATGCCGCGCTGCGGATGCTGCCAGCGCACCAGCGCCTCGGCGCCGAGCATCTGGCCGCGCCGGTCCACGATGGGCTGGTAGTGCAGCATCAGCTCGCCCCCCCTGCAGCGCGCGGCGCAGCTCCGCTTCCAGGGCGGCCCGAGCGCTGACGGCAGCCTGCATGCCGGGGTCGAAGAAGCGCACGGCGTTGCGGCCGGCCGCCTTGGCCTGGTACATGGCCATGTCGGCGTGCTTGAGCAGGTCGTCCACGCTGCCCGCTGATTCGCCGAAGAGCGTGAGCCCGATGCTCGGCGTGCTGTGGTGGCTGATGCCGTCCAGCAGGTACGGCAGGCTCAGGGCGTTGCCGATCTTGCGCGCCAGCAGCGAGGCATCGGCGCTGGCGGCCCAGGCCTCGGCGGGCAGCCCTTCGGCCAGCACCACGAACTCGTCGCCGCCGAAACGGGCCACGGTGTCGCTCTGGCGCACGCAGCCTTGCAGGCGCTGGGCGACCTGCACCAGCAGGCGGTCGCCCATGTCGTGGCCGAGCGTGTCGTTCAGGTCCTTGAAGTTGTCCAGGTCGATGAACAGCAGCACGCCGTGCCGCCCCGTGCGGCCGACGGACAGCGTGGCACGGTAGAGCCGGTCGATCAGCAGCCGCCGGTTGGGCAGGCCGGTGAGCACGTCGAAGAACGCCAGCCGCTCGATCTCGGCCTCGACCTGCTTGCGGTCGGTGATGCTGCGGCCGACGCCCCGGTAGCCCTGGAACGCACCGGCCTCGTCGAACACGGGCACGCCGCTGATCGACACCCAGTAGGCCGTGCCGTCCGATGCCAGCCGCTGCAGTTCGAGCTCCCGGAAGGGTTCGCGCGCATCGAGCAGCCGGCGGTGGGCCGCCCAGTCCTCCTCGGTCATGTTGAGGGCGCCCAGCTCCCAACGGGTGCGCCCCACGACTTCGCCGGGCTCCATGCCCACGGGGTTGCGCCCGCCCACGAAGTGGATGAACCGGAAGGACGCGTCCTGCTCCCAGTACCAATCGGAGGAAAGGTCGCTCAGGCTGCGAAAGCGCGCCTCGCTCACCCGCAGTTCGGCCTGGGTGCGCACATGGTCGGTCACGTCGGTGAAGGTGCGCACCATGCCACCGTCGGGCAGTTGCGTGGTGTGCACCTCCAGCGTGCGGCCGTGGCGCGTGCGGCGCCAATACACCGCAGGAGACGGAAGGCCGCCAGCGCTTTGCACATAGGCCCGCGCCTGCGCATCGACCAGTTCCGCGCTTTCGCCGAAATCGCCGCGCGCTTGCTGCAGCTGCTTGAGCTCCATCAGCGTGGGCCGGGCATCGAGCAGTTCGCGCGGCAGCTCCAGCAACTCCAGCACCCGGTCGTTGTAGACGGTGATGCGGCCGTCGGGCCCCACGGTGTACAGACCCTGGCTCATGCTGGCCAGCGTGGTCTGCAGCAGCGCGCGCTGCGAGGGGGGTTCGTCCGGCCACGGCAGCGCGGGCAAGGCGGCGGGCATCGGACCGTGCGGCGCATGCGCCTGCAGCAGCGCCGCCAGCCGCTGGGCCAGTTGCGGCAGGTGCGCG
>NZ_BAAJYS010000532.1:0-1911 GCF_057543315.1 Acidovorax sp. KPB24-07 | reverse complement strand
CCCCTGCGCGGAAACTGCAGGCATCGCCCGCCAAGGCCCCGTTGGCGGCCGCGCCCGCCAAAGCCGCCAAGCAGCCCGCGATGGCGGGCACGGGCGCGGACGACTGGGAAACCTTCTGACGCCACCGCCCCCTGCGCCACCGGACGCCGCCCCACGCCCCTCCGGCCGTGGGGCGTTTTTCTGGGGCGTCCCGCGCGGCGCCTAGAACCGCCAGCCGAGCGAGGCCGACACGCTGCGGCCATCCCCCGGCGAATAGCCCGACGAACCGCTGTCGTACCACGCATAGACGTAGCGGCGGTGGGTGGCGTTCTTCACCTGCACCGACACGTCCATTTCGGGCGTGAGTCGCCAGGTGGCGCCGAGGTTCAGCAGCGCGTAGCGGCCAGCGCGGCCCTGCGTGTTGGTGCGGTCCAGAAAGTAGTCGCCCTGCGCGCTGGCCGAGGCGCTCAGCTCCCATTGCTCGCTGGCGCGGTAGGTGATGCCGGCGGTCGCCAGGTGGTGCGGCACGTTCTCGACCTCGCGGCCTGCCGTGGCGGGCGCGCTCGGGTCGGGCGTGGTGATGCGCGCCACCTGGCGCGAATAGGCCAGCCAGCCGGTCCAGCGGGCGTGCAGTTGCGCGTTGAGCTGCAGGTCGTAGCCCTTGCGCAGCGTGCGGCCCACGTTGCCGAGGCCCCCGGGATCGGGAACGCCATCCACCCCCAGCACGCGCGCCACCTCGCCCGAGGCGCGCTGGCGCCACAGCGCCGCGCGCGCCTCCAGCCAGGGCAGCGGGCGGAACCTGGCACCCACCTCCCAGCCGTCGTTGATCGAGGGATCGAGGTTGCGCGACTGCGTGCGGTACGCATCGATGCCCGTGCCGATCTGGAAGGTGCGACCCCAGTTGCCGTACACGCTGGTGTCGGGCGAGAGCGCGTAGGCCACACTGAGCTTGGGCTGGCGAATGGTGCCGTAGTCGTGCACGGGCGCGCTGGTGCGCGCAAGCCCGTCGGAAAAATGCCCGCCGATGCGGTCGACCCGCAGCGCGGGCACGATCTTCAGCGCCGCCACGGGCCGCACCACCGCCTGCAGGTACGCGCCGCGCGTGTCCAGGTCGAAGTTCCAGTCGCGAAACGGCGCAGTCCGCACGCGCTCGATGGTGCGGTAGCGCTGCGCGGCGTTGCTCTGCCACTGGGCATCGACACCGCCTTCGAGCGTGAACTCGTGCGCCCAGTCCACCCGCGGGCGCCAGGTGAGCGACGTCAGGGCGCCCCGGTGCGTCTCGTCGTTGTCGCGCTCCTGCTGCACGGCGGCCTGTGAAAAGCGCACCCAGCGCTGGTTCTCGTAATGATTGCCATAGGCCTTGGCGGACCAGGAGAGGCGGTCGGCCAGTTCGCCGTCGATGTGCAGGGCGAGCTGGCCCGTCTCGCGCTCGCTGCGGTCGGCGCTGGCGTAGGCGGGGGACGAGCGCGGCGCGGCCTCGGCCTGCTCGCGCGTGAGATAGCCCGATTCGAGCGCGCGGTTGCGGTAGTAGCGGGCGGTCAGGCCCGTGCGCCAGCGCCCGTCGTCGCTGGTGTAGAACCACTTGCCCGATAGCGCACGCTGCGTGCCGTCGGCGTGCGCCCGGTAGCCATCCGACTCGCGCCAGGCCAGCGTGTAGTTCTGGCTCCAGTTGCCGCTCTCGATGCCCTTGGCCACCTGCACCTCGCGCGTGCCGAAGCTGCCGACCGTGGCGATGGCGCGGCCCTCGTTGCCGCCCGTGCGCGTGACCACGTTGGCATTGCCCGCGATGTTGTTCAGCCCGTAGCGCGGGTCGTTGGTGCCGCGCACCACCTCGATGGCCTCGATGTCGATGGGGAAGACCGCATCGAGGTAGGGCATACCGCCCGCGTTGTCGTTGGAAGGAATGCCGTCGATCAGCAGCTTGACGGCGTT
>NZ_BAAJYS010000531.1:0-1923 GCF_057543315.1 Acidovorax sp. KPB24-07 | reverse complement strand
CGGCCCCCCGCACCCCGTGGCCGCCCCCACCCATCGATCCCGCTGCTCGCGCCGCGCAGCGCGCCCCTGGTGCCACCGGCCCCGCCGGCCCGCGCCCCTGCCAAGGCGTTCGACCCGATCGAGGCCGACGAAGTGGCAGCTTTCAAGCGGGCCCTGGACAACGCCGCCGCGGCCAAGCCTCCCGCACCAGCACCGCGCACGGGGGTGTCCACGCGCTCGGGACCGCTGCTGCCTTCGACGCCCACCGGCTTCGAAGACACGGAAATGCCGGGCAGCGACGCCCGCTCGCCCGATCTGAGCAACACCCAGTACGGCGACCTGCGCTGAGCCGTACCAGCGGCGGCACGGGCCTCATCACCCCAGCCGCCGCCGCGTGTCGGCCTGCAGCGGATCAGTACACGTCGCGCCGGTAGCGGCCCTCGGTGATCAGCGCATCAACGGCATCGGCTCCGAGCACCTCCACCATCGCCGCGTCCACGCCGGCCGCCATGCCTTCGGCGCTGCCGCACACATAGACCACCGCGCCCTGCGCGATCCATTCGCGCAAGGGGCCCGCCGCATCGCGCAGCCGGTCCTGCACATGGCGATGGGCCTCCCCGTCGCGGGAGAAAACCCGGTCCAGTCGTTCGAGAAAGCCCTGGTTCTGCCAGCCACCGATTTCTTCGGCGCACAGGTTGTCGTGAGCCCGCTGGCGCTCGCCGAACAGCAGCCAGTTGCGCCGGTGGCCCGCACGCACCCGAGCCCGCAGGTGGGAGCGCAAGCCCGCCAGGCCCGATCCATTGCCGATGAAGAGGCAAGGTGCGTCGCCCGGGGCGGCATCGAAGCGCGGATTGGTCACCAGGCGCAAAGCCACTTCGGCACCCAGCGGGGCATGGGCGGTGAGCCAGCCCGACGCCAGCCCCAGCCCCTGGGCATGCCGCTCCTGGCGGACCAGCAGCTGCAGCGCGCCGTCGCCAGGCAGGGAGGCCACGGAGTAGGTGCGGGGCGCCAGGGCCACCAGCGCATCGGCACAGGCTTGGGCATGGACCTCTGCCGCGCCCGACGGCAGCGGGGGCAGCACACTCACCGCCAGGGCCTCGGCCAGCGTGGTCCTGACGCCCCCATGCTGCACCGGTGCAGCGCCATCGGCACCCGCGGCTTGCAGCCAGGCCACGACGGCCTCGGGCGCGTGGCGCGGCAGCACCTCCACCAAGGCGCCCGGATGCCATTCGGCCGGGGTGCCTGAGGTGAGCGACACCTCAAACAAGGGGTGGCCCAGGCTGCCCGGATTGAGGCAATCGCGCCGTTCCAGGCGCCACGGCGCGTAGACGGGCGCCATACCGCCTTCCGCCAAGGCTCCCTCCAGGGCCAGATGCGCCACGCCGTCCAATGCGGCCAGGGCCTCGCTCCAGCGGGCCAGGGCCGCAGGATCTGCGTCGTCCACTTCGATGAGCGGAAACAGCGGCCCGGCGCCCGCCCGGCGCAGGCCTTCGTCCAAAGCGTGGCCGAAGCCGCAAAAGCGCGTGTAGTTGCGGTCGCCCAGCGCGAGCAGGCCGTAGCGCACGCCCTGCAGCGAGTTTGGCGGCTGTTGTGTCAGCAACCGGGCGAAACGGCGGGCGTTGTCGGGCGGCTCGCCCTCGCCGAAGCTGCTGGCCACCAGCAGCACGCGGCGGTGCCCGGCCAGCATCGCGGGCGTGAGCGCCTGCAGCGATTGCACGGCCACACCCAAGCCGGCGCGCTGCAATGCGGCCGCGCTCTGCAGCGCCATGCGCTCGGCCTGGCCGATTGGGGGAATGGGAAAAGGTCATGGGCGGTTTCTTTCTTTCGGTCGAGCGCACGGCGGACGGGTTCAGGACTTGGCCTGGTAGCCGGGGTGCCAGCGCAGCCACCAGTGCTCCAGCCCGCGGGCGAACACGTCGGCCAGCTTGCCGAGCAGTGCGTACA
>NZ_BAAJYS010000530.1:0-1926 GCF_057543315.1 Acidovorax sp. KPB24-07 | reverse complement strand
TCTTCGGCATCGGGCGCGCGATGAAGGGCGGCATCGGCACGGCCTCGGTGTCGCTGGACGGCATCACCGTGGGCGCCCTGATCGCCTGCAACGCCGTGGGCGACGTGGTCGACCCGCACACCGCCCGGCCCGTGGCCGGCGCACGCTCGGAAGACGGCCAGCGGCTGATGGACACGCGGCGTGCGCTGCTGGGCGGCGTGCCGCCCGAGCCCGTGCTGCCCGGCACCAACACCACCATCGGCGTGATCGCCACGGACGCGGTGCTGACCAAGGCCCAGGCCCATCGCCTGGCCGTGTCGGGCCACGACGGGTTGGCGCGCAGCATCAACCCCGTGCACACCCAATTGGACGGCGACACGCTGTTCACCCTGGCCACCGGCGCCACGGGCCGCCACGCGGGCATGCTGGTGCTGGCCACCATGGCGGCCGAGGCCGTGGCCCGCGCCACGCTGCGCGCCGTGCAGGCTGCGCAGTCCCTCACCACCCACGAAGGCCTGTACCTGCCGAGCGCGGCGGACCTCGGCCGATGAACGCCCTTGCCGCCCGCTCCCGCACCGTCACGCGACGGGTGCACACGGCGCTGCTGAACCTGCGCGACCTGATCCTGTCCGCCGGTCCGCTCGCCTTCCTGGCGGTGGGGCTGCTGGTGCTGGCCTACTGGTGGCTGCAGCCAGCGCCCCCGAAGCGCGTCACCCTGGCCACCGGGCCCGCGCAGAGCGCCTATGCGGACTTCGGCCAGCGCTACCAGAAGGCGCTGGCGGCCGACGGCATCGAGGTCGTCCTGCGCGAGACGGAAGGCTCGTCCGCCAACCTGCAATTGCTGCGCAGCGGCGAGGCCGACCTGGCCTTCGTGCAGGGCGGCACCGGCGAACTGCGGCCCGAAGACGCCGACGCCCTGGAATCGCTGGGCAGCCTGTTCGTGGAACCGGTGTGGATCTTCTACCGCACCGAGGCCGCGCGCCGCGTGGTCAAAAGCGGCCGGCTCGACAGCCTGGCGCAGCTGCGCGGCCTGCGCGTGAACGTGGGCACCGCGGGCAGCGGCGTGCCCACGCTGATGGAAAAGCTGCTGGAGGCCAACCGCATGGAGCCCCGGGCGCTGCGGCTGTCCGAGCTGGGGCAGACGCCGGCGACGGTGGAGTTCCTCGCGGGCCGGCTCGACGCGCTGGTGTTCGCCTCGGCGCCGCAGTCGCTCATGGTGCAGATGCTGCTGCAGACGCCGGGCGTGCGTCTCATGGACTTTCCACAGCACGAGGCCTACGGGCGACGCTTTCCGTTCCTCACGCCCGTCACGCTGCCGCGCGGCGTGGTGGACCTGGCCGGCAACGTGCCGCCCGCCGATGTGCGGCTGGTGGCCTCCACCACGTCGCTGCTGGCGCGCGAGGGCACGCATCCGGCGCTGCTGCAGCTGTTCGCGCAGAACGCGCAGTCCCTGCACGGCAGCGCCGGCTGGTTCAACCGGGCTCGCGAGTTTCCGAGCACCCGCCACAGCGAGCTGCCCATCGCCGCCGAGGGCGAGCGCGCCATCAACGAGCCCGCGCCGCTGCTGCAGCGCTACCTGCCCTTCTGGATGGCCAACCTGATCGAGCGCATGTGGCTGGTGCTGGGCATCCTGCTGGCCGCCATGCTGCCGCTGTCGCGCGTGGTGCCGCCGCTCTACCAGTTCCGCGTGCGCTCGCGCGTGTTCCGCTGGTATGGCCGCCTGCGCGAGATCGAGGACGAAATGGACGCCGGACAATCCGCGCCCCAGGCGCTGCACGAGGCCCTGGACCGGCTGGAAGCGCAGGTGGAAAAGGTGAGCGTGCCGCTGTCGTATGCCGACGAGCTGTACGCGCTGCGCAACCACATCCAACTGGTGCGCAAGAAGCTGCGCGCGGCGCCGGGCGGCGCGCCGGCTAGCGCGGCCTGACGGGCTTGCCGGCGCCCTTG
>NZ_BAAJYS010000529.1:0-1930 GCF_057543315.1 Acidovorax sp. KPB24-07 | reverse complement strand
CCCAGCCCTGGCGGCGCAGCGCGTCCAGGGCCTGGCGCTCCCGTTCGCCGGCATCGCTCCCGCCCGCGAGAAAGCCGTCCGCCAGCGCGCGCAGGGCCTGGGCCAGCTGCATGGCACGCGACCGCTCCTGCGCCCCGAGATAGCCGTTGCGCGAGCTGAGGGCCAGGCCATCGTCCGCGCGCCGCGTTTCCCCCGCCACCACGTCCACCGGCAGCGCGAACTGCCGCACCATCTGCCGGATCACCATGAGCTGCTGGTAGTCCTTCTTGCCGAATACGGCCGTGCCGCCGCTCGCGCCCAGCACGCAGGCGAAGAGCTTCATCACCACCGTGCACACGCCGACGAAGAACCCGGGGCGAAAGTGCCCCTCCAGGATGTCGGCCAGCGCGGGGTCGGGATGCACCTTGAAGGTCTGCGGCTCGGGGTACAGGTCGGCCTCGCGCGGCGCGAAGAGCACGTCGCAGCCGGCCTCGCGCAGCTGGGCGCAGTCGGCGTCCCAGGTGCGCGGGTAGCTGTCGAAATCCTCGTGGGGCAGGAACTGCAGGCGGTTCACGAAGATGCTGGCCACGGTCACCTCGCCCAGCGGGCGGGCCTGCTCAACCAGCGAAATGTGGCCGGCGTGCAGGTTGCCCATGGTGGGGACGAAAGCGGGCCGGCCCCGGCCCGCGAGGGCCTGGCGCAGGTCGGCCACGGTGTGTGCGATGAGCATGGGTCATCCCGATCGGAAAAAAGAGGGCTGCAGGAAAAGGAAGGGACGGGCCGAAGGGGCGGCCCGGGCGCGGGCCGCCCTACCAGGCGTGCAGGGCGTCGTCCGGAAAGCGCCCGGCCTTGACGGCCTGCACATAGGCCTGCATCGCGCCGCGCACGCTGCCCGCCTCCTGCATGAAGTCGTGCACGAAGCGCGGCATCTTGGCCAGGTGGATGCCCAGCATGTCGTGCAGCACCAGCACCTGGCCGGCGGTGCCGCTGCCGGCCCCGATGCCGATGGTGTGGCAGTGGGGCAACTCGGCCGTGAGCTCGCGGGCCAGCGCGGCGGGCACCATCTCCAGCACCACCATGGTGGCGCCCGCGTTCTGCAGCTCGGACGCCTGCTGGCGCAGGGTGCGCGCGGCCAGGTCGCCCTTGCCCTGCACGCGGTACCCGCCCAGGGCGTGCACCGTCTGCGGCGTGAGGCCCAGGTGGGCGCACACGGGCACGCCGCGCTGCACCAGGAACTCCACCGTCGGCGCCGTCCACCCGCCGCCTTCGAGCTTGACCATGTGCGCGCCGGCCTGCATCAGCGTGCAGGCGCTTCGCAGGGCCTGTTCGCGGCTTTCGGCGTAGGTGCCGAAGGGCAAATCGGCGATCAGCCACGCCGTGCCCTGCACCCGGTGCAGGCCGCGCGCCACGCTGGCCGTGTGGTAGGCCATGGTGTCCAGCGATACGCCCACGGTGCTGGGCAGGCCCTGGCAGACCATGCCGAGCGAGTCGCCGACCAGGATGCATTCCACGCCCGCCGCGTCCGCCATGGCGGCGAAGGTGGCGTCGTAGGCGGTCAGCATGGTGATCTTTTCGCCGGCCTCGCGCATCTGCTGCAGGCGCGGCAGGCTGACGGGCCGGCGCTCGGGCAGGGGAGAGGCGGGCGGCAGCGTGCCGTAGGGCGTCGCGGACGAGGCGGAGGCGTTGGGGATGGCAGTGGTCATGGGAATGGGCAGAGCCGGGCCGAAAGTGCGGCGAGTCTATGCGATGCCGCTATGCTTGCCGCCCATGACGAAATCCCCCCTTTCCCTGGACGGCGGCATCGCATCGCTGGCCCAGGACGACGTTGCCCGCGCGCTGCGCGAGGACGTGGGCGCCGGCGACCTCACCGCCGGCCTGATCGATCCGGCGCGCCGCGTGCGCGCCCGTGTGCTGGCCCGCGAAAGCGCGGTGATCTGCGGCGGCCCCTGGG
>NZ_BAAJYS010000528.1:0-1931 GCF_057543315.1 Acidovorax sp. KPB24-07 | reverse complement strand
AGCAGCACCGGCTGCAGGCGCTGCCACCGGGCTCGGATGCGCAGCGCCAGGTGCAGGCCCAGGCAGCCGTGCGTCCAGGCCGCCAGCAGCAGCGCCAGTTGCAGCCAGAGCCCCTCCGGGCTCCAGACGGCCCGCACGATGCGCACGTAGGAGGGCTCCAGCCCGTCGATTTCGCCCAGGTAGCGCGTGCCCGAGAAATGCGCCGCCAGCAGCAGCGGCAGCAGCAGCCCCAGCAGCAGGCGCAGCGCCTCCACGGCCGGCATGCGCAGGCTGCGGCGCTGCCACACGGCGGCGCCCGCCATGGCCAGGTGAACGGCCACCGCGCCATAGAGCAGCACGGTGCCCGGCAGCGTGGCCCAGGCGCCATGCACGGCACGCCGCGTGGCTTCGGCCGCGGCCAGCGACACCAGCCCGGTGGCGTGCGTGGCCAGGTGCAGCGCCACATAGAGCCACAGGACCACGCCGCTGGCCCAGCGCAAGTTGCGCTGGGAGGGCAGGGTCAGCGGGGGCAGGGGCGCGGGCACGGTAGAAGGCGTGTGGTGGGTCGATGGAATCCGCCCGGCCATTCGCCGGGGCGGCGCTGAGCATAATGCGGCACCCGGTTCGGCCCGCCGGCCTTCCCGCATGCCCTGGCGCCGCCCTGGCCCTCCTTTTTCCTTTTCTGGCCACGGCCTTTGCCCGCATGAACGCTCCCCCCGCCCGCTCCAGCCTCGCCCTGCGCCGCATTCCCTTGTTCGAGGGGTTGGGCGATGCGTGCCTGGAACGGCTGGCGCAGCAGTGCGACTGGCATCAGATGCCGGCGCGCAAGCCGCTGCTGTCGCGCGCGGCCGAGGGCGGCGACGTGTTCTTCCTGGTGGCGGGGCGCCTGCGCATCACCACCTATTCGGCCAGCGGCCGGCAGGTCACCTTCCGCGACTGCGAACCGGGCGAGCACATCGGCGTGATCGCGGCCATCGACGGCGGCCCGCGCTCGGCCGACGTCGTGACGCTGGACGCCACCCTGGTGGCCAGCCTCTCGCGCGAAGGGTTCCTGGCCCTGCTGCGCGACGAGCCCCTGGTCGCGCAGCGGGTGATGCATTACCTGGCCTCGCTGGTGCGCCAGTTGTCCGACCGCGTGATCGACCTGAGCACCCTGGGCGTGCACAACCGCCTGCATGCCGAGTTGCTGCGCCTGGCGCGCGCGGCGGGCGTGCAGGGCAACCAGGCCCGCATCGAGCCCGCGCCTGCCCACGCCGAACTGGCCAGCCAGATCAGCACCAACCGCGAGCAGGTCACGCGCGAACTGGGCGTGCTGGTCAAAGCCGGCGTGCTGCAAAAGGACGGCCGCGCGCTGGTGGTCGTCGATGCCGCGCGGCTGGAACGCATGGTGGCCGAGGTGCGCGGGGAGTGAGGCGCGACACGGGCCCGTGCGGCCCGTGTACGTCGCCCCGGCGTCGGCCTCGGCCTGCCGAACGCCGTGCCGATGGCCTGTTATTTTGCTATGTTTTATATAGCATCGAGGACAATAAATACTAGGGCGTACCGCTGTTTTTGCTCGAATGCCAGGCGCGGGGCGGTTTCAGCCCGCCTGCGCAGCGTGCGGACCGGCCGCCGAGTCCAGCAGCCATTGGCGGAACCGGTCCAGCGTGGCCAGTTGCGCGCGGGCCTCGGGGTAGCAGAACCAGTAGCCCAGCGCGCTGGTGTAGCCGCCCTGCGCCAGGGGCTCGGCCACCACGCCCGCGGCGATCTCGTCGTGCACCAGGCAGCGCGGCACCAGGGCGACGCCCATGCCCACCGAGACGGCGCGGATCATGCTTTCGAACTGGTCGAACTGCGGGCCGGCCAGCGCATCGAGCCCGGGCACCCCATGGACCTCGCTCCAGCGCTCCCACGCGTCGGGCACCGACACGTGGCGCAGCAGGGCGCTGCGCACCACGCGCGCGGGGCCCGCA
>NZ_BAAJYS010000527.1:0-1934 GCF_057543315.1 Acidovorax sp. KPB24-07 | reverse complement strand
CCGGCCACCAGCCGCAGGCCCATGCGCACGGCCGGCTGCGGGTCGGCCACGCCACGCACGGGCTGGGGCTCGCCCTCCAGGGTCGCGTCCCAGTCGCTGTGCACCGCATCGATGGGCAGCACGCGCACGCCGTGGCGCACGGCGTCCTGCACCAGTTGCGAAGGCGTGTAGAAACCCATGGGCTGCGAGTTGAGCAGCGCCGCCAGAAAGCATGCGGGCTCGTGGCACTTGAACCAGCTGCTCGCATAAGCCAGCATGGCGAAGCTGTAGGCATGGCTCTCCGGGAAGCCGTATTCGCCGAACCCTTTGATCTGCTGAAAAATGCGCCGGGCAAAATCTTCGCGATAGCCGTTGGCAGCCATGCCTTCCATGAACGGCTGTTCGAAATGGTGGACGCCACCGGTGCGTTTCCATGCAGCCATGGAGCGGCGCAGCTCATCGGCCATGCCAGGCGTGAAGCGGGCAGCGATCATGGCGATCTGCATGACCTGCTCCTGGAAGATGGGAACGCCCAGCGTGCGCTCCAGGGCCTCTGTCAACTCTTTGTGCTCCAGTTCCAGCGGCTCGCCGCGCAACCGCCGCTCCCGGGCCTGCAGGTACGGGTGCACCATGCCGCCCTGGATCGGCCCCGGCCGCACGATGGCCACCTCGACCACCAGGTCGTACAGCTCGCGCGGGCGCAGTCGCGGCAGCATGCTCATCTGCGCCCGGCTTTCGATCTGGAACACGCCCACGGTGTCGGCCGCGCAGATCATGTCGTAGGTGGCGCCGTCCTCGCGCGGGATGCCGGCCAGGTCCCAGTGCTCGCCGCGCAGCAGGGCGCGCAGGTCGAGGGCGCGGCGCAGCGCGCTCAGCATGCCCAGGGCGAGCACGTCCACCTTCATGAGGTGCATGTCGTCCAGGTCGTCCTTGTCCCACTGGATGATGGATCGGCCATCCATGCTGGCGGGCTCCACGGGCACCAGCCGCGTGAGCTTGCCCTCGGTGAGCACGAAGCCGCCGACGTGCTGGCTCAGGTGGCGCGGAAAGCCCTTCAGATCGCGCGCCAGCTTGAGCCACAGTTCGGCGATGTGCGGCGCCAGCGGCACGTCCACGGCCTCGGCCAGTTCCTGCAGGCGTTCGGTGGCGATGGCCTCGTCGAACCAGTGGTGGTCCTTGGCGAAGGCATCGATGAGCGCGGGCGCCACGCC
Organism: Acidovorax sp. KPB24-07; assembly: GCF_057543315.1. Lineage (NCBI taxonomy): Bacteria > Pseudomonadati > Pseudomonadota > Betaproteobacteria > Burkholderiales > Comamonadaceae > Acidovorax > Acidovorax sp. KPB24-07. The sequence goes on along the minus strand of NZ_BAAJYS010000527.1, from coordinate 744 downwards.
CAGCGCCTTGCCCACGTCGCGCAGCGCGCTGCGCGTGCGGTAGCTGATGACCACGGCCGCGATGGCCGCCCGCTCACGGCCGTACTTGTCGTAGATGTACTGGATGACCTCTTCGCGCCGGTCGTGCTCGAAGTCCACGTCGATGTCGGGCGGCTCGTCGCGCTCCTTGCTGATGAAGCGCTCGAACAGCAGCCGCGTCTTGGTCGGATCGACCGCCGTGACCCCGAGGCAAAAGCACACCGCCGAATTGGCGGCGGAGCCCCGCCCCTGGCACAGGATGCCCCGGCTGCGGGCGTAGCGCACGATGTCGTGCACGGTGAGGAAGTACATCTCGTAGCGGCAGTGCGCGATGAGGTCGAGCTCCTTGGCGATCTGCGTGCGCACGGTCTCCGGCACGCCCATCGGGTAGCGGCCCTGGGCGCCCTGCTCGGTGTACCAGGCCAGGGCTTCGCCCGGGGTCATGCCGGGCGGCACGGTTTCCTTCGGGTAACGGTAGCGGATCTCGTCGAGGCTGAAGGTGCAGCGCGCCGCCACGGCGAGCGTGGCCACCAGCAGCGCGGGCGGGTAGATGGCGGCCAGCCGCATGCGCGCGCGCAGGTGCCGCTCGGCGTTGGGCTGCAGCGCGAAGCCGCATTCGGCCACAGGCCGCCCCAGGCGCACGGCGGTCACCACGTCCTGCAGGCGCTTGCGGCCACGCACGTGCATGTGCACGTCGCCCGCCGCCACCAGCGGCAGGCCGAGCGT
>NZ_BAAJYS010000526.1:0-1934 GCF_057543315.1 Acidovorax sp. KPB24-07 | reverse complement strand
GCTCGTGGTGCGGGCCGAAACTGAACGAAAAGCTACGCGGCCCAGGTGCACGTGGGCCAGCGCGCCACCGTCACCACCGATGGCGACACCGCAGCCGCGGCGATGCCGCCGGCGCATGTGGTGCGCATCAGCCCCGTGCTCGGCACCGGGCGGCTGCAGGACGACGTCCAGCGCGGCCCCGTGCGCATCGTCGAATGTGTGTTGGAGTTCGATCAGGCGCCCACCGCGCGGGTCGGACAGAACGTGAGAGTGAGCTTCCATGATTGACGCCAGAACCCACCGCATCGCCCTGGTCGATGCACGCCATGTCTCCCAGCCCGCGACCGGCTCGGGCTGGATGGTGCAATGCGACTTCGACGGCACCATCAGCACCGAAGACGTGACCGACTCGCTGCTGCAGCGCTTCGGCCGCGTCGGCTGGGAGGCGCTGGAGGCCGCCTGGGAGCGCGGCGAGATCGGCTCGCGCGAATGCATGAAGGGCCAGGTGGCTCTGCTCGACATGGACCGCGCCGAGCTGGACGCGCACCTGGCCACCATCGCGGTGGACCCGCACTTCGGCGCCTTCGTGCGCGCAGCCCGCGAGCGGGGCATGCCGGTGCAGGTGGTGAGCGACGGCATCGACTACGCCATCCATGCCGTGCTGGAACGCCATGGCCTGGGCGACCTGCCGGTGATCGCCAACCGGCTGGTGCAGACCGGGCCGCGCAGCTGGCAGCTGCAATCGCCCTGGGCCAGCGCCGCCTGCGCCCGCGCCAGCGGCAACTGCAAATGCGAGCGCCTGGCCGAGCAGCGCGAGCGGCATGGCCGCGTGCTGTACGTGGGCGACAGCACCTCGGACTTCTGCGTGTCCGGCCGAGCCGACTTCGTGCTGGCCAAGTACAAGCTCATCCAGCACTGCGTGGACCACGGCATCGCCCATGCGGCATTCACCGATTTCTCGCAGGCGCTCGCCCTGCTGCCGCAACCCGTGGCAATGGAACTGGCGGCATGAACGCCGCCGTGATGTCCCGCGAAACCGCCCTCCCCCTGGGCGACGCGGCGGCCCGCCCCGGCGATGCCGGCACGCAGCACGAATACCTGCTGCGTGGGCACGGCCCGAACGCCGGCACCGGCGTGCTGCTGATCCACGGGCTGACGGGCACGCCCAACGAAATGCGCCTGCTGGCCAAGGGCCTGCACCGCGCCGGCTTCACCGTGCTGGCCGTGCAGCTGGCCGGCCACTGCGGCACGCAGGACGATCTGGTGGCCACGCGCTGGCATGACTGGCACGCCAGCGTGCAGCGCGGCGCCGACCGGCTGGCGATGGTGACCGGCGGCCGGCTCGTGGCGTGCGGCCTCTCGATGGGCGCCGTGCTGGCGCTGGCGCTGGCCGCCGATCGCCCGGCCCAGGTGGCCGGCGTGGTGGCGCTGTCGCCCACCTTCCGCTACGACGGCTGGAGCATGCCAGCGTACACGCGGCTGTCGTTTTTGCTGCCGCTGTTTCGCATGCTCGGCATCGGGCGCCGCCGCGTCTTCATGGAGCAGCCGCCCTACGGCATCAAGGACGCGGCGCTGCGCGAGCGCGTGGTGGCGCAGATGCAATCGGGCGACAGCTCGGCGGCCGGCCTGCCAGGCAACCCGTGGTGGTCCGTGATCGAGATGCGTGCGCTGGCCGCCCACGTTCGCCGGCGCCTGGACGCCGTGCGCTCGCCCTGCCTCGTGCTGCATGCGCGCCACGACGACATCGCCTCGGCCGCCAACGCCCAGGCCATCGTGCAGGGCGTGCGGTACGCGCCGGTGGAACTGGTGCTGCTGGACGACAGCTACCACATGATCACCATCGACCGGGAGCGCCGCGCCGTCGTGGCGCGCACCGTCGCGTTCGCGGAGCACGTCGCCCGCGGGGGCACGCCGTGAACCCGGCCGGGGCCGAGGGCGGCATCACGCCACTGGTG
>NZ_BAAJYS010000525.1:0-1942 GCF_057543315.1 Acidovorax sp. KPB24-07 | reverse complement strand
CGGCCTCGGCACCGTGCTGCTGGCGCAGCAGGTGCAGGCAGCAGTCGATGCCCGCGGCGGTGCCGGCCGAGGTCAGCACCGTGCCATCTTCCACATACAGCACCTCGGGCCGAAGCGCCACCTGCGGGTAACGCTGCGCGAACGCCTGCGCCAGCGCCCAGTGGGTCGTGGCGGCGCGGCCGTCGAGCAGCCCCGCCTCGGCCAGTACGAACGCCCCCAGGCACAGGCCCACGATGCGCGCGCCCCGGCGGTGCGCGGCCCACCAGCGCCGCGAGCAGTTCGGGAGGCGCGGGAGCCAGGTTCTCGTGCCAGGACGGCACCACGACGATCTGCGCGCGCCGCAGCACCGCAAGGCTGTGCGCCACGTCGATGCCGAACCCGGCGGACGTGCGCATCGGGCCGGGCGCCACGCCGCACACCCGCAGCCGGTAGCGCGGTGCGCCTTGCGCCGTGCGGTCCTCGCCGAACACCAGGCAGGGCACCGAAAGATGAAAGGGGCTGATGCCGTCGAAGGCCACGACGGCCACGGTGTCGGGGGCGGACTGGGAGACGGTGCGCATGATGGCCCAATTCTATCGATCGGTGTCGATCCAGCCACTTTCAGCGATAGCGCGGAAAGCGAACAATCACCTCCGACCCTTCCGCCGCTTCAGGCACCCCCCCCTTCGAAAGGACTTCGAGAATGCCCTCCACCCCCACCACTCCCCGCCGCGCCCTGGTCGTCATCGACGTGCAGAACGAGTACTTCGCAGGCGGCAACCTGCCCATCGAATACCCGCCGGTGGCCGACACACTGCCCAACATCGCCCGCGCCATGGACGCCGCTCAGGCCGCCGGCGTGCCGGTGGTGGTGGTGCAGCACACCGCGCCCACGGGCGCGCCCGTGTTCGACAAGGCCACGGACCGCTGGCAACTGCACCCGGAAGTGGCACGCCGGCCTGCCGACCACCGCATCGAAAAACAGCTCGCCAGCGTCTTTGCGAACACCGACCTGGCCGACTGGCTGGCTGCCCGCGGCATCGACACGCTGACCGTGGTGGGCTACATGACGCACAACTGCGACGCCAGCACGGTGTTCGAGGCCGCGCACCGGGGTTTGGCCGTGGAGTTCCTGAGCGATGCCAGCGGCGCCCTGCCTTATGCCAATGCGGCCGGCCGCGTGAGCGCCGAGGAAATCCACCGCGTGTTCAGCGTGGTGTTCCACAGCAACTTCGCGGCGGTGGCGACCACCCGGGACTGGCTGGCGGCCGTGCAGGCCGGCCAGGCCCTGCCGAAGGGCGATGTGTATTCGTCGAACCAGCGCGGGCGCGATGCCGCCTGAACAGTAGTGCAGTAGCGGCGAACACCGACCCGTCGGCGCTCCCTGCGGAGCGCAAGGGGGTCGCTCAGGGCCAGAAGGGCCCGAGCCGCTCGATGCGCTGCGACTGCACGGCGGCCAGGCGGGCGGGCTCGACGCGCCCGGGTGCGATCTCGGCCAGGGGCTGCAGCACGAAGGCGCGCTCGCCCATGCGCGGGTGGGGCACGGTGAGTTCCGGGGTGTCGATGCGCTCTTCGCCGTACAAAAGCATGTCCAGGTCCAGCGTGCGCGGCGCGTTGCGGTAGGGGCGCTCGCGGCCGGCCGCCTGCTCGACGGCTTGCAGGGCATGCAGCAGGTCAATGGCGGCCAGCGGGGTGGCCAGTTCAGCCACGGCATTCCAGTAGTCCGGGCCACCGGCATCCACCGGTGCGCTGCGGTACAGCGACGACACCCGCAGCAAACGGCTGCCGGGCCATTGCGCCATGGCATCGAGCGCGCCGAGCAGCGCTGCCCGCGCATCGCCCAGGTTGGCGCCCAGGCCGATCCAGGCGGAGACCGGGGTGCCTGGGCCGCCCGCCGGAAAGGACACCGCCGCCATACCGTGCCCTGCCCCGTTCAATCGCCCGAAGGGCCGGACGAGGCATC
>NZ_BAAJYS010000524.1:0-1942 GCF_057543315.1 Acidovorax sp. KPB24-07 | reverse complement strand
CGCAGCCGGTCGTGCTGGCCGTGGCGGCGGACATCACCACGCCCGAGGGCCGGGCCGCCGCGATGTCGGTGGCGGGCGGGCCCGGGGCGGCGTTCGACATCGTGGTCACCAACGCGGGCGGTCCGCCGCCGGGCGATTTCCGCGACTGGGACCGCGATGCCTGGATCAAGGCGGTGGACGCCAACATGCTCACGCCGATCGAGCTGATCAAGGCCACGGTGGACGGCATGGCGGCACGGGGCTTCGGGCGCATCGTCAACATCACGTCGAGCGCGGTGAAGGCGCCCATCGACATCCTGGGCCTGTCCAACGGCGCGCGCAGCGGCCTCACGGGCTTCGTGGCGGGCGCCTCGCGCAGTTCCATTGCGGCGAAGGGCGTGACGATCAACAACCTGCTGCCGGGCAAGTTCGACACCGATCGCCTGTCGGCCAACATCCAGGCGACCGTCCAGAAGACCGGCAAGAGCGAAGACGATGTGCGCCGCGCGCACCAGGCGGCCATTCCGGCGGGCCGCTACGGCACGCCGCAGGAATTCGGGGCGATCTGCGCGTTCCTGTGCAGCGTGCAGGCGGGCTACCTGACGGGGCAAAACGTCCTGGCCGACGGCGGGGCGTTTCCGGGCACGTTCTGACGCGAAGAGGGCCGCCTTGGGGGCGGCAGGCCCTTCAAGTCCGCGACTGGGCCCCGGCCGCCGCGCCGGATGCCCTTCGCCGCCGCTCGCCCAGGCGCAGTCCGAGCACCAGGCTGGCGAGGAACACCGCGAGCGCCAGGTACGCCTGCAGGTAGTAGCTCCAGCCCTGCTCGGCATACAGGTAGGGCCCGACGTCGGTGGAGTGGATCTCCAGCAGCAGCCCGGCGAACCACAGCGCGGGCACCACCGCCAGCGCCGCGCCCAGCCACCGCCGCCAGGCCATGCCCGCCATGCACACGGCCGAGGCGCCCAGGGCCACGGCCCAGATGTGCCAGAGGGCCGGCGTCTTGTCGCTGACTTCGGCCATGGCCAGCCCCGGTGCCAGGGCCAGGGCCAGGAGCGCGGTGGTGCTTCGGGCCTTCATTGGGGCGGATAGCGGACGGTGAGCGGTATGTAGCATTCGGGAAGGCCTCCCAGTTCGCTCTTGAGCTTTTCGACGAACTTGTCGATGTGCACGGTCAGGTCGATGCAGCCGGCGCTGCCCGGCGTCGAGCCGCCGTGGATGAAGAAGCCGCCGCGCCCGTAGGTTTCTGTGCCGGGATAGGGGTGGATGGTCAGCCGGAAATTGCCCCAGGCCGCGCGCGGCGAGCGGTACAGGTTCTTGAGCCAGTTGTTGGCCCACATCTCGGACGGCTGGATCCAGTAGTCCCCTTCGGGGATGGGCCCGGCGTTGCGGGTCTTCTGCCATTCGGTGGAGTAGTCGAATTGGCCGTTTTTGGGTTTGCCGGACACGGCGGGCAGCGCGAGGACGGATTGCGTGCCCGTGCCGCGCAGGACTTTTCCGTCGAATTGCAGTGCGATTTTCGATTGCAGGCATCCGGGGGCGTGGGGTCGGCTGCGCTCCAGGGCGTAGGGATCGGACATGGCAGGGTGAAAGGGTTGGCGCCGCGCAAAAGGGCATGCGCAACGGGCAGGGCGCCCGGGCGGTTCAGCGCGGCCGGCCGATTCTAGGAGGGGGCTCTGCCGGGGCCCGTGCGTTTTTGTAATGCCGGGTGTCGGGACGTATCGCACGCCGAACGCGCGCCCTTTGGCGCGCTACACCGACCAGGTACGCGGCCGCTGCGCCGCCATGCCCCAGCACTGTGCGCGCCACGCCGCCCAAACGGCCTGCAGCAGGCCCATGGCGGGCTCCACCACGGGCGCGAGCACCCGCACCACCACCACGTTCGGATGGGGGGCTGGTGGCGCCGGACGTGGCGGCCAACGGGTGCCCGTCGATGGCGGCGCGGGCGGCGTCCAGCGCGCCTTCG
>NZ_BAAJYS010000523.1:0-1948 GCF_057543315.1 Acidovorax sp. KPB24-07 | reverse complement strand
CGCTGCTGCGCGGCGGGCAGCAGGCGGCCGGCCCCGTCGGCCAGCTGCATGCGCTGCAGCCAGGCCTCGAACTCGGGTGCGCGCCGCAGGCCCAGCACTTCGCGCAGGTACAGCGCGTCGTGGAACGAGGTGCTTTGGTAGTTGAGCATGATGTCGTCCGCACCCGGAACGCCCATGATGAAGGTCAGGCCCGCCACGCCCAGCAGCGTCATCAGCGTGTCCATGTCGTCCGAATCGGCCTCGGCATGGTTGGTGTAGCAGACGTCGCAGCCCAGCGGCACGCCCAGCAGCTTGCCGCAGAAGTGGTCTTCCAGGCCCGCGCGGATGATCTGCTTGCCGTCGTACAGGTATTCCGGCCCGATGAAGCCGACCACGGTGTTGGTGAGCAGGGGCGAGAACGCGCGCGCCACGCCGTAGGCCCGTGCCTCGCAGGTCTGCTGGTCCACGCCGTGGTGGGCGTCGGCCGACAGGGCACTGCCCTGGCCGGTCTCGAAATACATGACGTTGTCGCCCAGCGTGCCGCGCCGGAGCGACAGGGCCGCCTCGCGCGCCTCATGCAGCAGGGCCAGGTTCACGCCGAAACCGGCGTTGGCCTTTTCGGTGCCGGCGATGGACTGGAACACCAGGTCCACCGGCGCGCCCTGCTCGATCATCTGGATGGTGTGGGTCACGTGCGTGAGCACGCAGGACTGCGTGGGGATCCGCAGCGTGGCAATCACCTCGTCAAGCCGGTGCACCAGGCCTGTCAGGGCCGCGATGCTGTCCGTGGCCGGGTTGATGCCGATCACCGCGTCGCCCGCGCCGTAGAGCAGGCCGTCGATCATCGAGGCGGCGATGCCACGCAGGTCGTCCGTGGGGTGATTGGGCTGCAGCCGCACGGCCAGGTGCCCGGGCAGGCCGAGGGTGTTGCGAAAGCGCGTGGTCACCCGGCACCGGCGCGCGACGGCCACCAGGTCCTGGTTGCGCATGAGCTTGCTCACGGCCGCCGCCATCTCGGGCGTGAGGCCCGGGGCTACCGCGGTCAGCAGGGCGCTGTCCGCGGCCAGCAGCCAGTCGCGCAGCCCCCCGACGGTGAGGTGGGCGATGGGCTCGAAGGCCGCGGCATCGTGCGTGTCGATGATGAGGCGGGTGACCTCGTCGTCCTCGTAGGGCACCAGCGCTTCGCTCAGGAAGCGGTCGAGCGGCACATCGGCCAGGCACATGCGCGCGGCCATGCGTTCCACCGCCGTGCCCGCCGCGATGCCCGCCAGCACGTCGCCCGACCGGGCCGGCGTGGCCTTGGCCATCACGTCGCCCAGGTCGCGGAACTGCCAGCGCTGTCCGCCGGCGGTGTGATGGTAGCGGCTGGCGGGCATGGGGCGTCGGGGGCCTTTCGTGGACGGTCAGGCGACGATGACGTGGCTGCCGGCCGCCTGCAGCGCCGACAGGCCGGGCAGCGCGCGCGAGCCCGCATCGGTCACGATGGTATCGATCTCGGGCAGGCCTGCATACACCACGCGGCTGGCCTGGCCGATCTTGCTGTGGTCGGCCAGCACGATGAGCCGCTGCGCCTGCGCCGCCATGGCGCGGGCGATGGCCGCCTCGTGGTGGTCGAAGCTGGTGGCCCCGTGCAGGCAGTGGATGCCCACGGGCGAAAGCAGCGCCACGTCGGCGCGGTAGCGGTGGATCTCGGCCACCGTGATGTCGCCGTGCGTGGCCCGCACCCCGGGGTCGGTGCGGCCGCCCAGCAGGATGACGTCGTTGCGCGCCGGGCGGCCGGCGTCGGCCCCGGCCAGCTGGAGCGCGGCGTTCAGGCTGTTGGTCACCACCGTCATCCCCGACAGGGACGACAGCTCCGCCGCCAGAAGGGTGGTGGTGCTGCCGGCATCGAGGAACAGCGTCTGCCCGGGTTGCAGCTGCCGCAGCGCGGCGCGGGCGATGGCGCGCTTTTCGCGCTCGCGCACCGCCT
>NZ_BAAJYS010000522.1:0-1958 GCF_057543315.1 Acidovorax sp. KPB24-07 | reverse complement strand
TGCTGCTGGATGCCGGCTGCGGCCTGCCGGTGGACCCCGAGGTGCGCGCCGCCGTCGAGCAGGCCGCGCGCTGGTTCGAGGCGGCCGGTGCCCGGGTGGAGCCCATGGCGCCCTTCATGACGCCGGGCATGCTCGATGGCATGGACCATTTCTGGCGCATGCGCTCCTACACCGACCTGCAGACCCTGCCCGAGGAGCGGCGCGCCCGCGTGCTGCCCTACATCCGTGCCTGGGCCGACAGCGCCGCGGGCCTGTCGGGCATCGAAGTGTTCCACGCCAGCCAGCAGTTCCACGCGACGCGCGTGGCCACGGTGCAGGCCTGCAGCGCGTTCGACTACGTGCTCTCGCCCGTCGCGCCCATGCCCGCCTTCGCGGCCGAGCTGCCCTCGCCCACTGACGACCCGCTGCGCCCGCTGGAGCACATCGGCTTCACCGTGCCGTTCAACATGTCCGAGCAGCCCGCCGCCTCGGTGAACTGCGGGTACACGGCGGCGGGCCTGCCGATCGGGCTTCAGATCGCCGGGCCCCGCTTCGACGACCTGGGCGTGCTGCAGGTCGCCCATGCCTTCGAGCAGATCCGCGGGCCGCAACGCCCCTGGCCCCAGCCCCCCGGGGCCTGACGGGTGCGCCCGCGGGCGCGCCTTTCAGGCCCATGTTCCTTTCAACGCCTGCCCTGCTTTCCTTCACCCCCGTTTTCCGACACCACGGCCCGACCCCGCACATGGACACCTTTCTTCTGGCGATCCTGATCGCCACCGGCACCTACGCCCTCAACGCCCGCCAGCAGCGCCGGCGCATCGCGCTGCTGGCGCGCCACTTGGCCAACTACCAGATCGAGAAGCTGATGGAGAACCTCACCGAGGGCTACCTGCGCGCCCTGGGCGAGAGCGAGCCGCAGCGGCGCGACCAGATCTGGAGCCTGTTGACCACCACCGAATCGCAGCTGACTGAGCAGTTCAACCGCTTCACGGCCGAGTTCTCGCGCCTGGACCCGGCGCTGACCCGCGTGAGCCGCATCGCGATCAGCCTGCCGTTCGCCCACCAGCTGTTTCCATCGGCCGCGTTCGACATGCGCAAGGCCCTGCTGGTGCATGCCCAGGGCATCGACCGCGCGGTGCGCAACGAAGCCGGCCGCGATGCGCGCGACAAGGCCTTCACCCTGTCGGCCGAGCTGTTCCTGATGCAGCACACCTGCCACTGGTTCTGCAAATCGAAGACCATCGCCTCGGCCCGCATGATGGCGCGGCACCAGACGCCTTACGACCAGCTCGTGGCCTCGGTGTCGCCGGAGACGCGCAAGGCCTATCTGGCGCTGGTCAACGGCTGACCGCCCTCATCGTCCACACCCCACCCCACCCCACCCCGCCATCGCCCATGCCGACCGCGCCTGCCGTACCGCCACCCGCCGCCCTCGCGCCGCGCGCGGCCTGGGGCATGCTGCTGGCGCTGGTGTCGGGCTTTGCGCTGAGCCAGGCGTTTCGCACCATCACGGCGATCATCGCCACGGGCCTGCGGGCGGAGTTCGGGCTGTCGGCCGCGGCGCTGGGCGCCTTCGCCGGGGCCTTCGCATTCGCCTTCGGCACCATGCAGCTGTTCATGGGCATCGGGATCGACCTGTACGGCGTGCGGCGCACGCTGCTGGCGGCGTTTCCGCTGGCCATCGCGGGCGCGCTGCTCTCGGCGCTGGCGCCGGGCTACGGACTGGTGCTGCTCGGGCAGGCGCTGATCGGCGTGGGCTGCGCCCCGGCCTTTTTGGTGTGCACCGTGTTCATCGCGCGGCATTTTCCGGCCCAGCGGTTCGCAGTGGTGTCGGGCGTGGCCATGGGCGTCGGCGGCCTGGGCATGCTGTTCACGGGCACGCCGCTGGCCTGGCTGGTGCAGCACGCGTCGTGGCGCTGGGGGTTCGGCGTGCTGGCGGGCCTGGCCGCGCTGGCGTGGCTGCTGATCTTCTGGAAGGT
>NZ_BAAJYS010000521.1:0-1963 GCF_057543315.1 Acidovorax sp. KPB24-07 | reverse complement strand
CGCGCGCTGGCCGACACCGTGGCCCTGCTGGAGCGCGGCGAGGCGGATTTTTCCATCGCCTACCACCACCCGGCGCTGGCCATCCGGCTGGATGCGCGCCAGTTCTCGCACATCACGCTGGCCTCGGACCGGCTGGTGCCGGTGTCGCGCGCCACGGCGCAGGGCGCGGCGCTGCACCCGCTGGCGGGCGCGGGCCCCATTCCCTACCTGGCCTACGCGCGCACGCTGGCGCTGGGCCGGCTGGTGGAGGACCAGCTGGCGCACCACCCGGTCACGCAGCGCCTGCAGCGCACGGTGGAGTGCGACTCGGCCGATGCGCAATACGAATACGTGCACAAGGGCCTGGGCGTGGCCTGGCTGCCGTGGTCCATGGTGCATGCCGACTGCAAGGCCGGCCGGCTGGCCAAGGCGGGCGACCGCAGCATGGAGGCGAAGTTCGACGTGCGGCTGTACCGGCCCAAGCGCCGGCTGAGCACGCAGGCCGAGGCGATCTGGCACGCCATCGCCACGCGGTGACGGCCCGCGCCGGCATCGGGTTCGCCCCCTTGGCGCCCGCGTGCCGAAACAGCACCATGGCGTGCCGACTCGGCACCCCCGCGCCCTGCCTGCCTTCGCACAATCGGCCCACACCCCACCAGGAGACTCCGATGCATGCCCACCCCGCCTTCCGCCGCACGCTTTTGCTGTGCGGCCTCGCCCTGCTGGCCGCCGGCCCCGCCGCCGCGCAGGACAGCTACCCGAGCAAGCCCATCACCATCGTCGTCGGCTACCCGCCCGGCGGCAGCACCGACCTCACCGGGCGCACGGTGGCGCAGGAGCTGGGCGCGCGCCTGGGCGTGCCGGTCGTGATCGAGAACGTGGGCGGCGCCGGCGGCGCCATCGGCGCGCAGAAGGTGGCCAGCGCCGCGCCGGACGGCTACACGCTGCTCGTGGGCGCGAGCAACGAGATCGCCATCAACAAGCTGGTGACCAAGAAGGTCAAGTACGACGTGAAGGACTTCACCGCCATCGGCGTGATCGCCTCGCAGCCCCTGGTGCTGGTGGCCTCCACCGGCTCGGGCGTGAAGAACGCGGCCGAATTCACGCAGCGCGTGTCCAGGAACCCCGGCAAGTACAGCTACGGCAGCTCGGGCGTGGGCACCTCGCTGCACCTGGCGGGCGAGATGGTCAAGGAGCAGGGCAAGCTGTTCATGACGCACATCCCCTACCGCGGCGTGGCCCCGCTCACCAACGACCTGCTGGGCAACAACCTGGAGTTCGGCGTGTTCGTGCTCTCCAGCGGCCTGCCCCACATCAAGAGCGGCAAGGTCGTCGCGCTGGGCACGACCGAGGCCAAGCGCTCGGCCATCACGCCCGACATTCCCGCGCTGGCCGAGCTGCCGCAGTACAAGAACGTGGACATCGGCGTGTGGTTCGCCCTGATGGGCCCGGCCAAGCTGCCCAAGCCCGTGCACGACAAGCTCAAGAAGGCGCTGAACGAGGCGCTGCAGTCGCCCGACTTCCGCAAGAAAATGGAAGCCTCCGGCTCGACGGTGGCCTCCACCAGCCTGAACGCCGACCAGTTCATCGCCTCGGAAGTGGCCAAATACCAGAAGATCGTCGAATTCGCCAAGATCGAGGAGTGACCTTGATGCCCCGGACCTTCGCACTCACCGCCCCCGACCTCACGCCCTGGCGCGCCGGCAACACCGGCACCGAAGGCGTGTGGCACTTCGATTCCGGCCTGCCCGGCCGCCATGTCCTCATCAGCGCCCTGGTGCACGGCAACGAGCTGTGCGGCGCCTGGGCGCTGCAGGGCCTGCTGGCGGCGGGGCTGCGCCCGCAGCAGGGCGCGCTCACGCTGGCGTTCTGCAACCTGGAGGCCTTCGACCGCTTCGATCCGGCCGACCACGACGCCTCGCGCTTCACCGACCAGGACATGAACCGCCAGTGGACCGACGAGCGCATGGAGGCGGGCGACACG
>NZ_BAAJYS010000520.1:0-1970 GCF_057543315.1 Acidovorax sp. KPB24-07 | reverse complement strand
TGATCCGGCCGGCCGGGGTGTAGTAAAAGCCTGTTGGCGCCGAGGCGCGCGCCGCCGGCCGATCCACCCCGCCGATCCGATGCCGCCGCGCGCCCCTCGCCTTCCGTCCCGCCCCTGGTCTGTTCCTATCCGGAGAATCCGCCCATGCTGAACCGTCGCACCGTCCTCGCCACCGGCGCCCTGGCCACCGTGCCGCTCGCCGCGCCCCTGCAGGCGCTGGCCCAGGGCAAGAAGGACGCCGTCACCCTCGCCATGACGCTGGAGCCCCCGGGGCTGGACCCGACGGCCGGCGCGGCCTCGTCCATCGGCGAGATCACGCTGTACAACGTGTTCGAGCCGCTCACCAAGATCAACGCGGACGGCAGCGTCTCGCCGCTGCTGGCCGAAAGCTGGGAGGTCTCGCCCGACCTCAAGACCTACACCTTCAAGCTGCGCGGGAACGTCAAGTTCCACAACGGCGCGCCGTTCAACGCGGCGGCCGTCAAGTTCTCGTTCGAGCGCGCGGCGGGCGACAAGAGCACCAACAAGGACAAGCGCACCTTCGCCAACCTCACCACGCAGGTGGTGGACGACCTCACGGTGGTGGTGATCAACAAGGACATTGACCCCGACCTGCTCTTCCTGCTGGGCCAGGCCACCGCCGTCATCGTGGAGCCGGGCAGCGCCGACACCAACGCCACCAAGCCCGTCGGCACGGGGCCGTACCGGCTCGAATCGTGGAGCAAGGGCGCCTCGGTCACGCTGGCGCGCTGGGACGGCTACCGCACGGCGAACGCGATGCACATCCGCCGCGCGACCTTCCGCTTCATCTCGGACCCGGCCGCGCAGGTGGCGGCCCTGATGGCGGGGGACGTGGACGCGTTCCCGCGCGTCACGCCGCGCAGCGTGGCGCAGTTCAAGGCCAACCCGCGTTTTCAGGTGATCGTGAGCGGCTCGCGCGCCAAGACCATCCTGGCCATCAACCAGCAGAAGAAGCCGCTGGACGACGTGCGGGTGCGCCGCGCCATCGCGGCCGCCATCGACCGCAAGGCCGTGATCCAGGGTGCCGGGGACGGCCTGGGCGTGCCGATCGGCAGCCACTACGTGCCGGGCGCCTTCGGCTACCTGGACACCACGGGCATCAACCCCTTCGACCCCGAAAAGGCGAAGAAGCTGCTGGCCGAGGCCGGCGTGAAGACGCCGCTGGAGCTGACCATGACGCTGCCGCCCACGCCCTACGCGCGTCAGGGCGGCGAGGTCATCGCGGCGCAGCTGGCCAAGGTGGGCATCGTCGCCAAGCTGCAGAACGTGGAGTGGGCGCAGTGGCTGAGCGGCACCTACGGCAACAAGAACTACGACCTCACCCTCATCTCGCACGTGGAGCCGTTCGACCTGGGCAACTTCGCCAAGCCCGACTACTACTGGGGCTACAACTCGCCCAAATTCAACGCGCTGTACGAGCAGATCAAGAACGCCGCCCGCCCCGCCGACCGGGCGCGCCTGCTGGGCGATGCGCAGCGCCTGCTGGCCGAGGATGCCGTGCATGCCTTCCTGTACCAGCCGCAATGGGTCACGGTGGCCAACAAGAACCTGCGCGGGCTGTGGAAGGACATGCCGATCTTCGTGAACGACCTGTCGGCGATGTCCTGGGCCTGAGCGTGAACGAGCCCGCCATGCCCCAGGCCGCCTCCACAACGCCCGCATCGTCCGCCTCATCCGCACTGCACGACCTGCCCGCCCACGCCCTGCTCGACGCCTACCGCAGCCGCCGCCTGTCCCCGGTGGAGGTCACGCAGTCGGTGCTGGACCACATCGCCCGGTGGGAGCCCCACCTGTGCGCCACCTACCTGCTGCGCCCCGAAGCGGCCCTGGAGCAGGCCCGCGCGAGCGAGGCGCGATGGCTGCGCAGCGCCCCGCAGGGCCTGCTGGACGGCGTGCCCGCCACCATCAAGGAAAACATCGCCACCGCGGGGCGACCCCACGCCGCTGGG
>NZ_BAAJYS010000519.1:0-1979 GCF_057543315.1 Acidovorax sp. KPB24-07 | reverse complement strand
CCGTCGCCCGCGTGGCGCAGCGCGTTTTCGACCAGGTTGAAGAGCACCTGCCGCAGGCGGTCGGGGTCGGCATTCACCAGCGCCGCGCGTGGCGCCTGCGGCACCTGCAAATCAAGCGCCACGCCATGTTCGGCGATGCGGCTGGCATGGCTGGCCAGCGCCTCGCGCACCAGTTCCGCCAGGTCCTGCGGCGCCATCTTGAGCGACAGCTGGCCGGCTTCGGCCATCGACAGGGTGTGCAGATCACCGACCAGGCGCCCGAGGTACTCGACCTGCTCCAGCAGGGCGCGCGACTCGGCAGCGTCGGCCTCGATGACGCCGTCGCAGATCGCATGCAGGCGGGCGCGCAGCACGGTCAGCGGCGTGCGCAACTCGTGCGAGATGGAGGCGGCGGTGGCACGGCGCTCGCGCGCCATGTCCTCCAGCGCATCGGTCATCTGGTTGAAGTGGCCCACCATCTCGGCCATCTCGCCCTTGTAGCGGCCCGGCTGCGCCCGCACGGTGAAGTCGCCCATGGCCACGCGCGTGGCGGCTTCGGCCATCGAAGCCACGGGCTGCGTGACCAGGCGCGACACCCAGAAACCCACTGCCAGCCCGAAAGGCAGGCACACCACCAGCCCGACGACCAGCGACCACTTCTCGCCGAACAGCAGGTCGCCGCGCCAGTACTGCCCATAGATCGCCATCGCCTGGGGGCTGTCCTCCTGGTCGTGGTCGTTGAGCTCGTCCAGTTCGTGCTGCACGGTGGCGGGCAGGCTGCGGTAGAAATCGCGGTACTGCATTTCGGAGAACACGACCACGCTGGCCGCCAGCAGGCCCATGGTGGCGAGCAGCGTTCCGGCGATGTACAGCCCGAAGCGGACCCAGATGCGATCGAGGATGGAGCCTTGCATGGCGCGGCGGCTCGGGTCAGCCCTCGGCGGACTCGCCGGGCCACAGGCGATAGCCGATGCCGCGCACCGTCTCGATCAGCTCGCCCTGCCCGGCCTGCTGCAGCTTGCGCCGCAGCTTGGACAGGTGGGAGTCGATCACCCGGTCGAGCGCGTCGCTCTCGGGCAGGCAATGCTCGATCAGGTGGCCGCGCGAGAAGCAGCGCTTGGGCTGCGCCGCCAGGCAGGCCAGCAGCCGGAATTCGGTCAACGTGAGCGGCAGCGGCAGGGCACGCCCGTCCTCGCCATAGGCCAGGGCGGCATGGGCCTGCTGGTCGATCTCGATCCGGCCCACGCGGATCGGCGTGGTGGCGGGCGCTTCCTGCGACCGCGTGCGGCGCAGCACGGCGCGCACGCGGGCCACCACCTCGGGCGGGCTGAAGGGCTTGACCACGTAGTCGTCGGCCCCCAGGCGCAGGCCGAGCAGCTTGTCGATGTCGTCCGCCAGCGCGGTGACCATGATGACCGGGGTCTGCCCCTCTTCGCGGATGGCGCGCAGCACGTCCAGGCCGTCCATGCCGGGCAGGTGGATGTCCAGCAGCACCATGTCGGGCCGCAGCTGGCGAAACAGCCGCAGGGCGTCCAGGCCGTTGCCGGCCTGCTGCGCCCGCAGTCCGTCGCGCTGCAGGTAGGCCGTGAGGATGCTGGCGATCCCGGGTTCGTCCTCGACCACGAGGACAAGCGGACCAGGCAGGGGGGCAGGACTGTTCATGGCACCAGGGGCTAGGGCGGCGGCCACGGGGCCCGGGGAGGGTCCGAGGGCGGCACACCGCCAGCCGATTATCCATGGGCCGCCCTCCGCACCGGCCCCGGCGCGTCTCCACGTTTTCTCCACACGGTATTCACGGCTGCGCGAATTTTGGCGGGCCCAATGCCCGCTGAAAACCCTCCCCGCATGCCCTTCCCCCTCCAGGTCCTGTCCGCGTGAACCGATCCCTTCGCCTCCTGCCGTGCGCCGCGCTGTCCGTCCTGGTGGCCGGGTGTGCCGCGCTCGGGGGGGCCGACGCCCCCTCGGTGCAGGGCGTGGCCCCGGTGCCAGCGGCCTGGAGC
>NZ_BAAJYS010000518.1:0-1985 GCF_057543315.1 Acidovorax sp. KPB24-07 | reverse complement strand
AGCGCGTGCTGGTGCTGCCGCTGTATCCGCAGTATTCGTCCACCACCACGGCCAGCGTGGTGGACGACGTGCAGGCCTGGACGCGCAGGCAGCGGCGGCTGCTGGAGTTTCGCTTCGTGAACAGCTATCACGCGCACCCGGGCTACATCCAGGCCCTGGCGCAAAGCGTGCGCGCGCACTGGAAGCGCGAGGGTGGCCGGGCCGAGCAACTGGTGATGAGCTTTCACGGCATTCCCGCGCGCAACGTGCAGTTGGGCGACCCCTACCAGCAGGAATGCCTGACCACCGCCACGCTGGTGGCGCAGGCCCTGGGCCTCTCGCCCGAGCAGTACCGGGTGACCTTCCAGTCGCGGTTCGGCAAGGCCCGCTGGCTGGAGCCCTACACCGAGCCCACGCTGATCCAGATGGCCCAGTCCGGCACGCGCAGCGTGGACGTGATGTGCCCGGGCTTTCCCTGCGACTGCCTGGAAACCCTGGAGGAAATCAACCAGGAAGCGCGCGAGGCATTCCTGCACGCGGGCGGCCAGGCGTTCCGCTACATCCCCTGCATGAACGACGACAACGCCTGGATCACCGGCCTCAGCCAGATCGCCCAGCAGCACCTGCAGGGCTGGGACACGCACTGAGGCACGCCGAGCACGGACGGCCCGCCATGCAGATTTCCGCCCCTTCCGCCACCCGCACGCTGTGGTTCACCGGCCTGTCGGGCGCGGGCAAGACGACGCTGGCGCAGGCCTTCGCCAGCCGGCTCCAGGCCCGCGGCATCGCCTGCACGGTGCTGGACGGCGATGTGCTGCGCGGCGGCCTGAACGCCTCGCTCGGGTTCAGCGCCGCCGACCGCAGCGAGAACATCCGACGCACGGCCGAGGTGGCGCGCCTGTTCAACGAGGCCGGGCTGTGGGTGGTCGCCGCCCTGATCTCGCCCCAGGAGAGCGACCGCCAGCGGATGCGCCAGATCGTGGGCGAGGACCGCTGCCGCCTGGTGTGGGTCCGCACGCCCCTGGCCGTGTGCGAGGCCCGGGACCCCAAGGGCCTGTATGCGCGGGCGCGGGCCGGCCAGTTGCCGGGGTTCACCGGCGTGGGCGGGGCCTACGACGAGCCCCGGGATGCGGACTTCGAGATCGATACGGCGGGGGCCTCGGTACAGGCCTGCGTCGAGGCGCTGTGGGCCACGCATGGCCCGCCCCCCACCGCGCAGGGGCCGGCGCGATCCGCCGAGCGCTGAAGGGCCCGGCAACACAGCCCGACAGGCCTTCAGCGCAATCAAATCGCCGGCATCATGCTATTGATTCAATAGCAAACCTGTGGCCGCATGCGACACGGGCCACCCGCCACGGGCCGCAGTGCAGCCCCGCTCACTCCGGCACGCTGATCGCGCCGCTGGTCACGGTGATGGCATTGCCGTTCACCGGCGTGGCGGCGATGGCCGGCACGTTGGCCGCCGTGATCGCGGGCGCGCTGCCCGGCTGGCCGCCGCGCGGCACCGTGCGCACCACCTGGCTGGCGGGCAAGGCGGTGCCGTTGGCGAGGTGGTCGTACATGGCGTCGAGCGCACGGTTCAGGTACACGTGCAGCGGGATGTAGCGCGTGTCGTAGCCCGGCAGCACGCCGGTCAGGCCGATGAAGCTGTCGAAATGCTGTGCGTTCGTCACCTCGATGTAGCGCAGGCGGCTGGACGCGCCTTCCACCCGGCGGTTCAGCGCCGCATAGGGGCGGGAGGTGTGGTTGACCGGCAGCAGGGCGTCCGAGCGGCCGTGCACGATGATGGCGGGCTTGCCGCGCAGGTTGCCGCTGCGGCGGGTTTCGTCCACGCCGGCCTGCAGCCGCTGCGCCGCGTCGTCGGTGCCCGTCACGAGGTTGCGCAGGCACAGCGCGCCGCTCAGGTTCCAGTCGCGCGCGCCGGTGGCGCTCTGCGACAGCACGTCGCGCGTGGCGCCGCCCAGGCTGCGGTTGTTGACGAGCTGCACGCCCGCCGAGGGCGGCAC
>NZ_BAAJYS010000517.1:0-1991 GCF_057543315.1 Acidovorax sp. KPB24-07 | reverse complement strand
GCGGCGGCCTTCTTGGCGGCCGGTGCTGCGGCAGGCTTCTTGGCAGCAGGTGCGGCCGAGGTCTTCTTCGCCGACGTCACGGCCTTCTTGGTCGCGGTCGCTGGCTTGGCGCTGGCCTTCTTGGCCGTCGGTGCAGCGGCCTTCTTGGCCGGTGCAGCCGACTTCTTCACGGCCGTTGCCTTCTTCGCTGGCGCTGCGGCTTTCTTGGCCGGAGCAGCGGCCTTCTTGGCCGGTGCTGCTGCCTTCTTCGCAGCCGTCACCTTCTTGGCGGGGGCGGCGGCCTTCTTGGCGGGCGCTGCCTTCTTCGCTGGAGCGGCGGCCTTCTTGGCCGGTGCTGCTGCCTTCTTCGCAGCCGTTACCTTCTTGGCGGGGGCGGCGGCCTTCTTGGCGGGCGCTGCCTTCTTCGCCGGAGCGGCGGCCTTCTTCGCTACCACAGCCTTCTTGGCGGGGGCGGCGGCTTTCTTCGCGGGTGCTGCCTTCTTGGCGGCGGTCTTTTTCGCAGTTGCCATCATTTTCTCCTTGGGTCAATTTGCAAAGAGCACTCCACGCCTGCATTGGACATGGAGCGATCCATGGCGATGGGACGAGTCCCATCGCCATGAACACGGGAACGCCCCGCGCGGCAGGGCTTTGCAGCGCTGCCGGTGAGGGACGTGGAATGAAAATGCATGGCCTGGAATGTGTCGGGAGGCTAATCCCAGGACAGTGCACCGCCGGACTGGTACTCGATGACGCGGGTCTCGAAGAAGTTGCGCTCCTTCTTGAGGTCGATCATCTCGCTCATCCAGGGGAAGGGGTTTTCTTCGTTGGGGAACAGCGCCTCCAGGCCGATCTGCGTGGCGCGGCGGTTGGAGATGTAGCGCAGGTAGCCCTTGAACATGGAGGCGTTCATGCCCAGCACGCCGCGTGGCATGGTGTCTTCGGCGTACTGGTACTCGAGCTCGACGGCCTTCATGAACAGGCCATTGATCTCTTCCTTGAACTCCGCGGTCCACAGGTGCGGGTTCTCCAGCTTGAGCTGGTTGATCAGGTCGATGCCGAAGTTGCAGTGCATCGATTCGTCGCGCAGGATGTACTGGTACTGCTCGGCGGCACCGGTCATCTTGTTCTGGCGGCCGAGCGCGAGGATCTGCGTGAAGCCGACGTAGAAGAACAGGCCTTCCATCAGGCAGGCGAAAACGATCAGCGACTTGAGCAGCGTCTGGTCGGTCTCGGGCGTGCCGGTCTTGAAGTTGGGGTCCATGATCGCCTCGATGAAGGGGATCAGGAACTCGTCCTTGTTGCGGATGGAGGCGACTTCGTTGTACGCGTTGAAGATCTCGCTCTCGTCGAGGCCGAGCGATTCGACGATGTACTGGTAGGCGTGCGTGTGGATCGCTTCCTCGAAGGCCTGGCGCAGCAGGAACTGGCGGCATTCGGGCGCGGTGATGTGGCGGTACGTGCCCAGCACGATGTTGTTGGCGGCCAGCGAATCGGCGGTCACGAAGAAGCCGAGGTTGCGCTTGATGATGCGGCGCTCGTCTTCGGTCAGGCCGTTCGGGTCTTTCCACAACGCGATGTCGCGCGTCATGTTCACCTCTTGCGGCATCCAGTGGTTGGCGCAGGTGGCGAGGTATTTTTCCCAGGCCCACTTGTACTTGAAGGGCACCAGTTGATTGACGTCGGTCTGGCCGTTGATGATGCGCTTGTCGGCGGCATTCACGCGGCGGTGCACGGTGTCGGCGGGCGGGGCAGAGGGGGTGGGCGTGCTGCCGGCGGGCAGGCTTTCGGCGGGTGCCGCAGCGGCTTGCGAAAGCGCGGACGGCGACTCCGCCGGGCGGTTGTTTTGCAGACCGCCGTCCAAGAGTTTCTGCGATGAGGGCTTGACTTCTTCGTCCCAGGTCAGCATAGGTTTTCCAATGGTCGGATTATGAAAGCAGCGCTGCAAAATTAAAAGCGCTGGAGCGTGATGCAGCCATGTTTTTGTTGCTTCACTGCACATGCGCGGCACC
>NZ_BAAJYS010000516.1:0-1991 GCF_057543315.1 Acidovorax sp. KPB24-07 | reverse complement strand
GCCACAGGAGCGACCGGCGTGACGGGCGCCACTGGCGCGACAGGGGTGACCGGAGCCACGGGCACGACCGGCGCCACCGGCCCCCAAGGGATCCAGGGCGTGACCGGCGTCACGGGAGCGACGGGCGTGACCGGCCCGACAGGAACCACCGGAGCGACGGGGCCGACGGGGCCTCAAGGCGCTCAAGGCAATCAGGGAGTTCAAGGCATCCAGGGCGTGACCGGTGCCACGGGTGTGACCGGCGCCACAGGAGCGACCGGCGTGACGGGCGCCACTGGCGCAACGGGGGCCACGGGCAGCGTAGGCTCGTTGACCACATCCCAGTCTACGGCCACCAATTGCAACGGCGGTACTGGCGAGGACACCCGGACGGCGACCTGCAGCGCGGGCAACGTCGTGTCTGGCGGATGCAATTCGACCGACTTCCGCAACGTCATCGCATCATCCTATCGCTCGTCCGCAACGCAGTGGTCCTGCAAGTTCAACTGCACCGAAGTCGCCAACGTGGTGGCTGAAGCGTATTGCCAGTAACGCCCCTCCGTGAGGCATCCCGGGATATGAACGCCTTCGGCTTTCCGTGCCTGCGGGTGCCACGGCACCCACAGTGATCCGCCCCCGCATCTGCCTGAACATGATCGTGAAGAACGAGGCACCGGTGATCACCCGGTGCCTCGCTTCGGTGCGGCCGTTCATCGACCATTGGGTCATCGTGGACACGGGCTCCACGGACGGTACGCAGGACATCGTTCGCCGCTTCCTGCACGACCTTCCCGGCACCCTGCACGAGCGCCCGTGGAAGAACTTCGCGCACAACCGCAACGAGGCCCTGGAACTGGCCCGCCCGCATGCCGCCTACCTGCTGTTCATCGACGCCGATGAGCAGCTGCGCATGCCGGCGCAGTACCGGTGGCCGGCGCTCGACGCGGACGGCTACCTCTTCCTGTGCGATATGAACGGCTGGGAATACCAGCGCAACAGCATGGTGGCCACGCGCGTGGACTGGCGCTGGGAAGGCGTGCTGCACGAGTACCTGGCCGCGCCCTCGCACGGGCCCTGGCAGACGCTGGCGGGGCCGGTCATCGAGGTGGCCCATGACGGCGCGCGCGGGCGCGATCCCGACACCTACCTGCGCGACATCGCGGTGCTGGAGCAGGACCTGCGCGAGCACCCGGACAACACCCGCAATGTGTTCTATCTGGCGCAAAGCTACCGCGACGCGGGCCGCCTGCAGGACAGCCTGGAGTGGTACCGCCGCCGCGCCGGCATGGGCGGCTGGGAAGAGGAATCCTGGTACGCACTGTTCCAGGTGGCAGTGCTGACCGAGCGCCTGCAGATGCCCGACAGCGCGGTGCGCGACGCCTATCTCGCCGCCTACGCACAGCGGCCCCAGCGCGCCGAACCGCTGTGCGAGCTGGCGCGCTACCACCGCCTGCGGTCGGAGTTCGCGCTGGCGCACCTGTATGCCCAGCAGGCCGCGCGCATCCCGAGGCCGGCGGACATCCTGTTCGTGGACGGCGCGGTGTACGCCTGGCGCGCGCTGGACGAACTGGCCGTCAGTTCCTTCTACGCCCCCGGCGCGCAGGACCAGGGCCGGGACGCCTTGCGCCAACTGCTGCGCGATCAGCGCTTTCCGGCATCGGAGACCGCGCGCATGCAAGCCAATCGCACGTTCTACGGGCTGTGATGGCCCGCTGAGGGAACGGTCGCAGGCGCTGCGGCGCTCCCCACCGGCCACCCACCACGGGACGGTCTGCCGGCCCCAGCTACCGCGCCATGGGGCTGGCCACGTGCAGGCACCGATCGGTCTGCGCCAACCGCTTTTTTCCGCGCGGTGACAATGGCTGGATGCCCCTGCCTGCTTTCGTCACCCCCCTTGCCACCCGCCGCACCCTGCGCGCGCCAGGCCACCCGCCATGCACTCCATGAAACCGCCAGCGCCCCCTGCCCCGCCCGCCGGCTGGACGCGCCGCGCCTGGTTGGCGGCCACGGCC
>NZ_BAAJYS010000515.1:0-1994 GCF_057543315.1 Acidovorax sp. KPB24-07 | reverse complement strand
GGCGAGGAGCGCACGCGCGCGGCCATGGCGCTGATCGCCCGCCTGGAGCCCCGGCCCGGCCGCGCCTTCGCCGAGGTGGAGCGCAACATCATCGTGCCCGACGTCATCGTGAAGAAGACCGGGCGCGGCACGCAGCAGAACTTCAGCGTGCAGCTCAACCCCGATGTGATGCCGCGCCTGCGCGTGCACGACATCTACGCCGGCGCGCTTCGCGGCAACCGTGGCGGCGAGGGCCACCAGGGCCTGCAGCAGCGGCTGCAGGAGGCGCGCTGGTTCATCAAGAACATCCAGCAGCGCTTCGACACCATCCTGCGCGTGTCGCGCGCCATCGTGGACCGGCAGAAGAACTTCTTCGTGCACGGCGAGCTGGCCATGCGGCCGCTGGTGCTGCGCGACATCGCCGACGAGCTGGGCCTGCACGAGTCCACCATCAGCCGCGTGACCACGGCCAAGTACATGGCCACGCCGCAGGGCACGTACGAACTCAAGTATTTCTTCGGCTCGGGCCTGGGCACCGAGACCGGGGGCAACGCCTCCAGCACGGCGGTGCGGGCACTCATCAAGCAGTTCGTCTCGGCCGAGAGCCCGGCCAAGCCGCTGTCGGACAGCCAGATCGCCGAGATGCTGAAGGAGCAAGGCATCGAGTGCGCGCGCCGCACCGTGGCCAAGTACCGCGAGGCGCTCAAGATCGCGCCGGCCAACCTGCGCAAGGCGCTGTAGCCCGCGCCGCGAAAGACGCCGGCCCCTCAGCCCAGCAGTTGCGGATTCAGCCGCCAGACCGTGAAGTTCAGCGCGGCGGCGAAGGTGATCCAGGCCAGGTAAGGCACCAGCAGCGCCCCGGCCAGCGGCCGCAGCCGCCAGAACGCCACCAGGGTGGCGGCCACGCAGCACCACAGCAGGCCGATGTCGGCCAGCGCCCAGGCGCCCTGGTGCCATTGGAAGAACAGCCAGCTCCACAGCGCATTGAGCGCCAGCTGCACGGCGAACAGCCACAGCGCGCGCCGGCGCAGGGCCCCTGCGGGCTCGCGCCATACCAGCCAGGCGGCGATGCCCATCATGGCGTACAGCGCGCTCCACACCGGCCCGAACAGCCAGGCCGGCGGCGCCCAGGCCGGCTGGGTGAGCTGGGCGTAGAACTGCGGCGCCTTGACCGATGCGATGCTGCCGACCGCGGCGGCCACGAAAGCGATCGCGAGCCAGCCGGCCAGGGCGAGCCAGATGCGTGGCGTGAGGGGGGCTCGGCCGGGGCGGGCTGGCGCCGAAGGGGTGCGCGAGGGCAGGGTGGGGGTCATCGCGCCATCATGGCCGCCAGGGGGCCTTGGCGCCGTCAGCGAAGGCCGAAAAGAGGGCGCGCGCGGGCTTGAATGCCACCCGGCGCCCTGTCCTTTCTCGCTGATTGGGGCTGCCACGCCCCAGGCCTGAGCCCGATCGCCATGCGGTCGGGTTATTTTGCTATCAAATATATAGCTATATGCCCTAGTGCTTATTGTGCTGGAGGCCGTTTTTATCGCATGGTCAGGGCGCGGTTCGTCCCGGCCGCCGGACCGCCCCGCGACGGCGCTGCGGCCCCGTGGGCGTCGAGCTTGAAGCCGGCGACCGCATCGGCCAGCTGCGCCGCCTGCTGCTGCAGCGACTGCGCGGCGGCGGTGGCCTCTTCCACCAGCGCGGCGTTCTGCTGGGTGGACTGGTCCATCTGGCTCACGGCGCTGCCGATCTCGGCGATGCCGGTGCTCTGCTCCTGGCTGGCGTTGCTGATCTCGGCCACGATGGCCGTCACGCGGCGCACGCTGTCCACCACCTTGTCCATGGTGGCCCCGGCGTCCTGCACCAGCTTGCTGCCGGCGTCCACCTGCGTGACCGAATCGTCGATCAGCGCCTTGATCTCCTTGGCGGCGGTCGCGCTGCGCTGGGCCAGCGTGCGCACCTCGCTGGCCACGACGGCGAAGCCGCGGCCCTGCTCGCCCGCGCGGGCGGCTTCCACCGCGGCGTTCAGC
>NZ_BAAJYS010000514.1:0-2003 GCF_057543315.1 Acidovorax sp. KPB24-07 | reverse complement strand
CGGCCGCACCGCCCGCCGTGCGGGCGCCATGGCCGCGCAGGAAGCCGCCCAGCCGAGCACCCCGGTGCTGGGCACCCCTTTCTGGCACCACGACCATGGCTGAGATGCTGCACGGAACCGCTTCGGGGCACGCCGCATCGGTGCGCGCCATCCTGGCCGCGCATGGCGCCGCCTTCGCCGACTTCCCGTCCCAGCCGGCCCCCGTGCCGCTGTCCGGCGGCCCGGTGTACCGCGCGGCGCTGGAGGCCTGCAGCGCATTGGGTTTCATCGCCAGCGATGCCGAGTGCCTCGCCCGGGCCTGGCAGGCACAGACGGACCGCACCGGCGGCTTCGATGCCTCGCAGTGGCCCGATGCGCCGCAAGACTTCGGCCTGCAGCCGCTGCCGCACCGCCAGCCCTTCCCCGCCTGCCCCGAGCGGCTGGGTCTCTATGCAGTGCTGCCCGACGCGCAATGGGTGGGCCGCATGGCCCGTGCCGGCGTACCCACCGTGCAACTGCGCTACAAGACGGACGACGCACAAACCATCGCGCACGAAGTGCGGGCCGCCGTGGACGCCGTGCGCGGCACGCATGCCCTGCTGTTCATCAACGACCACTGGCAGGCCGCCATCGACGCGGGCGCCTATGGCGTCCACCTGGGCCAGGAAGACCTCGATGCGCTGGCGCCTGCGCAGCTGCAGGCCATCCGCGACGCCGGCCTGCGCCTGGGGGTCAGCACCCACGGCTATGCGGAAATGGTGCGCGCCGATGCCGCGGCGCCCAGCTATGTGGCCATGGGGGCGGTGTTTCCCACCACGCTCAAGAAGATGGCCACCGTGCCCCAGGGGGTGGCACGCCTGGCCGGCTACGCCCGGCTGATGCGGCACTACCCGATGGTCGCCATCGGCGGCATCGGGGCGCCGCAGTTCGGCGAGGTGCTGGCCACGGGCGTGGGCTCGATCGCCGTGGTGCGGGCACTCGTCAATGCCGACGATCCGGAAGCCGCGGCGCAGGATCTGATGGCCCGCATGGCGGGCTGACGCTGGCAACCCGCCAGGCGCGCCGCCATGGCAGAAAGCCGCAACGCGCGGCATGCCCTGCATCGAAAAAGGCCCCGAAGGGCCTTTTTTCCGTTACTTGTCCGTGCGCTGCTTTCGCTCCAGCTCTTCGAGCTCCAGACGCAACTCCATCTTGTCGTTGTCCATGCCGAAGCCGACCGGATCCCCCGCCGAAGGCGGCGCGGTGACGGGCACCGGAGGCAGCTCGCTCAGCGTGAGCGGTGGTGGATCGGTCAGGTCGATGTCCAGCATGGCCTCGGAGATCGGCTTGGGGGCCAGAGGCGCCGGGATCGATTCCCAGGAGAACCCGGCAGACAGCGAGTCCAGCGATTGCAGCTCCTGCTCCCGACGCGCGGAGAGGCTGTCCACGCCGAAGGCGCTGGCGGAAGGCAATTCCGGCTCTGGCTCGATTTCCAGCGGCGGGGGCGTGAGGGGTGTGGTGCGGGTGCGTGGCGGCGGTGCCCCGCGGGCACTGGCCGGCGTGGTCTGCGCGATGGCCAGCAACAGCAACAGATCGTCGTAGGCCGCCAGATCGAACGGCGAGGCGATGGCGTCTTCGCCGCGGCGGAACAGGCAGCCTTCGAGGGTGTCCAGCACCTCGGGGGAGGACCATTCGGCCTCGATGGCCGCCAGCGCTTCCGTGTAGCTTTCCAGCGTCAGGCCCGTCCGGTGGAACGAGGAGAACTCCGGCACCTGCGCATTGAACTGCGCCTGGAACTGGGCACGCAGCTGATTGAAGCTGTCCACGCGGCTGAGCGTGTGGTACAGGCGCAGCAACTCCAGGTAGGCAAAGGGCGAGGTCTCTCCATGCTCGGCAATGTGGCGCTTGAGCACACCGATGGCCTGGTCATGCTCGCCCACCGACACGAAGAAGTCGGCCTGCTGCTGAATGTCGAACAGGTCCTCCGGATGCACGATGGGCGCGGCCCGGACAGCAGATGGCGGCGGCACCAAGGACACGGGCGG
>NZ_BAAJYS010000513.1:0-2004 GCF_057543315.1 Acidovorax sp. KPB24-07 | reverse complement strand
CGAGGCGCAGGAGCGCCTGAACGCCCTGGGCTACAACGTGGGCACGCCCGATGGCGCTGCCGGCGCCCGCACGGCCACCGCGCTGCGCAACTTCCAAAAATCGAAGGGCCTGCCGATCACGGGCCGCGTGGACGCCGCCACGGCCGACGCGCTCTCGCGCTGAAGCCAAAAGCGCGAAGGGGACCGCAGGCCCGCGCCTGCCCGTCCCCTTTTGCGCGGCGCCGGGCCTGGCCCTGGCGCCGCCATGCCACCCCGGTCACTGCCCCCCGATGGGCGCCACCGTGTTCCACAGCGCGGTGCAGTGGGCCGCCGAATCGATGGACGATGCCGGGAGGCTGCTGGGGCTGCCCGCGGTGCTCCATTGCGAAAGCGAGGAGGACAGGCCGGCATAGGGCGTCCAGGCCGTCGGCAGCTGCGCGCCGCTGGCGGCCACCGGCGTCCATGGCGCCGGGCTGGCGGGGCTGTTCACAAAGCTCGCCCAGGCGGCGGCCATGGTCTGGGCCAGGGCCTGGTCGGCAGGAGGCGGCGGCTGGCTGCCCCGGGTGTACACCGCGTAGGCCGTTCCCAGGGTGTTGAACACATAGGGCAGTTCGTTGCCGTGGCAGACGTTGCCGTTCTTGCCCGGTGCGCAGGCCGCGACTTCCGTGGGCGGCTTGCCGGCGCTGTAGAGGTCGATCAGCGGCGGCTGGGCGAACAGGTAGCCGAAGGCCGGCAGCGCGGGGCTCGCCTGCGCGTTGCGGGCGGCCGCCCGGTTCGCCATGGCCAGGTTGCCGCAGCGGAACGCGAAGTCGTTGATCACGCCGGACAGCGTCGCCGCCGTGCCGTTCATGTAGCTCGGCGCGGGCCGGGTGGGCGCGCGGTAGGGGAAGACCGGTTGGCCCTGCACCGTGGTGCTGTAGCCCAGAATGGTCTTGGCGTCGTCCGGCCAGACCTTCGGCACCAGCCCCTCGTTGAAGACCAGGGAATTGAGCCCCACCCCCAGCTTCAGGAAGGCCAGGTTGGCGAAGACGGCGCCCTCGTCGCGGTTCACGCCGAAGACGAAGGGCTTGGGCGGCATCGAGGCCGTCGCGGACACCGCGTTGTAGCCGGCCAGGGGCTGGCCCACGATGACCTTGCCGTCCACGGTGGGCGACCAGGGCAGGCCATCGTTGACCTGGGGCGACGCCTGGGCCAGAAGCCCCACCAGCGGGCGCGTGGCGGCCTCGCGTTCGGCGGCGGCCAGGGCCTTGGGGTTGCCGGCCTTGCCCCGGGTGCCGAACAGCTGGCCCGCCTGGGCCGCGACGATCTGCGCCGGCGTGGCCTTGAGCAGGATGGGCTTGCCCGCGAGGCACCCGCCCACCTGGGTGCACAGGGCATCGCGGAACAGGCTTCCTATGCCTTGCGCCTGCGCGGGCGTGCGGTACACCGAGCCCACCGGGTTGCTCTCCATGATGGCGGCCTGAAAGCGCGTGGCGCTGTCCGGTGCCGAGAACAGGTGCAGCCCCGCCGACATGGCCCCGGCGCTCTCGCCCGCGACCGTCACCCGGGTGGCATCGCCCCCGAAGGCGCCGATGTACTTCTGCACCCAGTCCAGCGCTGCCTGCTGGTCCAGGATGCCGAAATTGCCCCGCAGCGGCCCCCCGACGGCGGGGTTTTCCACCGCGTTGTCGAGGGCCAGGAAGCCCAGCGCCCCCAGGCGGTAGTTGATGGTGACGACCACCATGTCGCCCGCCGCCGCGAGGTACGAGCCGTCGTACAGGTTGCCCACCGTGGCGCCCTTGGCGCTGTCGTACAGCGGCAGGTAGCCGCTGCCCTCCACGAACGCGCCGCCGTGGATGAAGAACAGCACCGGCCGCTGGGGCTGCGCGCCGATGGCCGACTGCGGCGTGAAGACGTTCAGGTACAGGCAGTTCTCGCTCTGCGCGCTGGTGGGAAGGTTCGGCCGCGCGGCCTGCGGGCAGAACGGGCCGGCGGCCGTCTGCGCCACGTTGCTGCCGGCCGGGACCGTCGCCGCCGGGGGGCTGG
>NZ_BAAJYS010000512.1:0-2004 GCF_057543315.1 Acidovorax sp. KPB24-07 | reverse complement strand
CCCCCTTGCTCGGCCGCCGGCCCAGGCGCTGGACGGCAGCCGCGATTTCCATTGAGGCGTGGGCGAGGTTCCCGGGGAACGGTGCGTCGGTGCAGCGCTCGGCCTGCCTCACTACTACTACTACTACTACTACTGCTGCTGCTGCTGCTGCTGCTGCTGCTGCTGCTGCTGCTGCGCGGTGTGCCGATGCCAGCAGGCGCCCCTTTCAGGCACCACCGCGTCGATCTCTCTCACGCAGGGTAGCGCGACAGGTCCGGCTCGTCGAGCTGGCGGTTCATCAGCTTCGCGAACGCATCGCGCACCCCTGGCAGGCTGGCCAGATGCAGCGCGCCGTGCAGCAGGTGAATGCCCAGCCGGCTGTGGGGGTTCATCAGGCGGGGACCGATCTTGGGCACGTTCTGGCCCTGTTCAACCATCGGCCGCATGGCTTTTTCATAGGCGGCGAAAGCCTCTTCGAGCCTGCCTCCATCGCCAGCCCGTGCGATTTCACCGGCCAGCACATAGGCGCCCGTGAGGGCCAGCGTCGTGCCGATGCCTGCCAGCGGGGTGGCGCACCAGGCGGCGTCGCCCGTCAGCACCACACGCCCACGGTGCCACCGCGCAAGGCGCACCTGACGCAACGCGTCGAAGTAGAAATCGCTGGTCGTCTCCATGCCCGCCAGCACGCGCGGGGCCTGCCATCCGGCATCGGCAAACTGTTCGCGCAGAAAGCGCTTTTGCCTGTCCATGTCCCAGTCCTGCTCGCCCTCAGTGGGGCGCTGGATCGTCAGCATGGCGCGCGTGGTGCCGTGCCGGTCGGGCCGCAGCGAGACGCTTCGACCGCCGGTGGTGTGATACCAGCGCCACATCCGGTCGTCGTCGGGTGCACGGGCGATGGTGAAGTAGGCGAGCGTCAGGTCCATCCAGCGCGGTTCGTTTTCGCCGGAAAACACCCGTTCGCGCGTGGTCGAACCCACGCCCTCGGCGACGACCACCGCATCGAAGCGCTCCTGCTGCCCGCCCGCGAAGCGCACGGTCGCCGCCGTGCCATCGTCTTCGATGGCCGCCACATGGTCTCCGAACCGGTAATCGGCCCGCTTGCGCGCCGCGTCGTACAGCAGCCGGGCGAGGTCGCCGCGCAGGATTTCCATCTCGGCGGTGGGCCCGTCGCTGGACAGTTCGTCGGTCTTGAACTCGGCGACGGCATGGCCATCCTCGTCGATCCAGGCCGTGCCTTCCTCGCCCGTGCCCTGGTCCAGCGCTGCCTGCTCCAGTCCCATCCGGCGCAGCACCTCGCGGCCTGCACCGCGCACGTCGATGTTCTGCCCGCCGTCACGGAACTCCGGCGCCCGTTCGACCACGGTGACCTTGCAGCCGGACCGCGCCAGGGCCCAGGCGGCGGTGTTGCCGGCGACGCTCGCGCCGGTGATCAGGATGTGCCGTGGCATGGGGTTCTTTCCAGATGGGTTTCTCGAGACCGCTGTGCGCAGGGAAAGCGCGCCTATGGGATGCGGGTCAAAAATGGCTTCGGCGCATATTGATCTAGAGGGTTGTGCTATTAAAAATATAGCAATCATGCCCGCCTTGGAGCGCTTCAACGCACTTGAGCGCGCCTTTGCACGTCTCAGCGCGCCTTGGCTGGCGTGGAGGCTGGCGGTTTTGGGGCTGCCCCTGCGGCACCGCCCTGCACCTTGTCCCCGGCGCGGGCCAGCAGCACGGCGCAGTTCTCGTCGTCGTCCGCTGCAGGCACCGTGATGGGGGCCAGCGCCAGCGCCACCGGCGCGACCACGGCGGCCGCCACGGCGCGCCCGCGCGCAGCAGCAGCGGGCCGGCTTCCAGGCCCACCTTGGGATCGGCAAATGGGCCCTTCACGTACAGCGGCGTGCGCAGGGAGAAGAACTTCCACTGCAGCGATTCGGGCTTGATGCGCAGGTCGATGTGCTCGCGGCCCAGGTCGGCCGTGCCGGTGGCTTCCACCGTGGCCTCGTTGGTGCTCAGCTTCACCGAGCGGGTCTGCGCGATGCC
>NZ_BAAJYS010000511.1:0-2006 GCF_057543315.1 Acidovorax sp. KPB24-07 | reverse complement strand
CGGCCCGGGCGCGCCGCCTGGAGCCGCCGCCCGCCGTGTGGGAGCGCGACCCGCCCATCCGCGTGCGCCAGCGCATTCCTACCGCCTGGATCGAACTGGTCATCCGGGAAGGCCGCAACCGCCAGGTGCGGCGCATGACCGCGGCGGTCGGCCTGCCCACCTTGCGGCTGATCCGCGCCGCCATCGGGCCTTATTCGCTGGACGGGCTGGCGCCGGGGACCTGGCAGGCGGCGACGGTGCCCGCAGAGCCTGGGGGATAGCGCATAAATCGCTACTTAATTGATAGCAATATGCCTTAGATTTCATTGTGCTGGCGGCCTTTTTGCCGAATATTCGAGCCGCTGGCGCTTCGGGCCGGGCAGGCGCAGCACAATCGCTCCCCCAAAAGGAATGGAACCGTGAACGCCGCTGATCTTTCGCTCGAACCCGTGGAGACGCCCGAGGCCGTCCGCGCCGCTGCCGCGCGCGTGTGCCCGCGCTGCAGCCACACCCGGCAGGGCACCGATACCGCACCGGCCTGGCAATGCCCCCGGTGCGAGGTGGCCTACGACAAGGTGCTTCCCACCAGCGTGGCGGCGCGGCAAAAGCCCGAGGGCGCCCGCGCCCGGCCGGCCGCCGCCCCCGGCGACAAGCCCTGGACCCTGATCGTCCTGGCGGGTGGCGTGGTGGTGCTGATGGCGCTGATGGGCTGGAAGTGGAACCACAACAAGGCCCAGGCCGCCGAACGCATCGCCCGCGCCGAAAGCGATGCGCGCGCCCTGCAGATCGCGGCGCAGCGGGAAGGCATGGAACAACTGGCCCGGCTCGGTGCGGCCGAGACCCAATGGCGCCGCGGCCAGGGCCTGGACGTTCTGCCCACCGTGCGGGCCATGGCCCAGCAAGGGCACCTGCGGGCCATGGTGCTGCTGTCGGCCATGCTGGACGAGGGCAACGGCATCCCCAGGGACCATGCCGAGTCCATGCAGTGGCTGACCCGGGCCGCCCACCAGGGCTCCAGCCTGGCGGCGGTGCGGCTGGGCGCCATCTACCAGGAGGGCCGCGGCGGAGAACCCCGCCAGATGTCGCTGACCGAGAACTGGTACCTGCGCGCGGCGCGCCAGGGCGATGCGGCTGGGCTGTACCGGCTGGGCGATCTCTATGCCAACGGCGCGGCCACCCTGGCCCAGCGGCCCGTTGCCGCCTACATGCTGCTGGAACTGGCCGACCGCCTGGGCCGCGGCAACCCGGAAGACCCGCTCACCCTGCCCCGCTACGGGGCCGTGCACCTTCAGCTGCTGGCCCGCAGGATGGGTCCGGTCGATATCGCCGAAGCGCGGCGGCGCGCCGATGCGTGGAAGCCCGGGCAGCCGCTGGACCTGTGACTGGACGCGCGCGGGCCCCAAGGCCCGGCGCCGCCGCCCCACCGTCGCTGCCCCGCCAGCCGTTCAACGGCGGCGCCACCACAGCATCAGGCCGAGAAACACGGCCCCGGTGAGAAGGGGCATCCACGGCATGAGCCGTTCCACCGGGTTGGACGAGCGCATGCCCGACCACACCTCCAGCCGCACCCGGTCCATGCGCAGGTTGCTCACCCCTGCGAACTCCAGCACCGGCGGGACCGTGCGGTCTTCCTTAAAGCTCAAGGGCGCCGCGGCGCCGGCCATCTCCACGACCTGGCCGGCGCGCACGCCCCGCGCGGCGACCTGGGGCACGGCACCCACGCGCGATGCGCCATGGATGGACCAGCCCGCCATCCAGCGCGCGCTGGCATCCCAGTCGGCCAGCGCCACGCCCGAGACCCGCACCACCAGCGTGTAGGGGTTGCCGCTGCGGGGCAGCGCCATCTCCTCGCCCGTCCAGGCCTGGGTCTGGGGCGGTGCGCCTGCGGAGCGGTCCGCATCGGCGGTGTCTTTCCGGTCCTGGAACAGCGCGAACTTCGCCAGCGCTTCGGCCGGCAGTTCCTGGGTTTGCACCAGGCGCTGGCCCCAGGGCTCGGGTGCGCCGCTGGCCTGGGCGGGCAGCACGCC
>NZ_BAAJYS010000510.1:0-2006 GCF_057543315.1 Acidovorax sp. KPB24-07 | reverse complement strand
CGAGGCGCTGTGCGCGCGGTGGGTGGGCGAATCGCCGCCCGGCAAGGACGGCGGCGGTGCGGCGGGAGACTCGGTGCGGGACGGCAAGGCGGACATTCGGGTTCCAGGCGAAGGGGCCAAAGAGAAGGGTCGGCGGGGGATGGCCCTATTGAACGACGGCTGAGCCGACCGCACTGGCCCACGACCCCGGCAAATGCGCAGGACAAGACGCCGAACCGGCGTCGGCGCCGCAGGGCATGCCGGCGCGCTTCGGGTCGCGCCTAGCGCCCGGGGGCCGCGCCCCTCAGGAAGAAGTCCACGGCCCGAACCACCCGCGCGTGGATGTCGGCGACGGAGACGGCCGGTGGGTCCTGCTGGTACAGGCGCGGCCCGGTTTCCGCGGTGAGCAACGCCATGAACTGCATCGCCATGACCTGGGGATCGCCCTCGCACACCTCGCCGTGCGCCATGGCGGCGCCCATGAAGCGGGTGAGCGCGTCGATGCACTGGCGCGGGCCGGCGCCGTCGAACAGCTCGCCGATGTTGGAGCGGCCCGCGTCCGCCAGCACCATGCGGTACACCGAGAGCGCGCGGCGGTCGTTCAGCATCACCTGCAGCGCCTCGTCCCCGAACCGGGTCAGCGTGGGCCGCATCGGCGGGCGTGTTTCCAGCGCCGCCAGCAGGTGGGAGGTGGCGTCGGCCAGGTGAGAGGTCGCCAGCGACTGCACCACGGCGACGAACAGCGGCTCCTTGGACGGGAAATAGCCGTAGAGGGTGGCCTTGGAGCCCCCGAGCCGCTTGGCCAGCTCGTTCATCGACGCCGCCTCGTACCCCACCTCCTCGAACAATTTGGCCGCCGCTTCCACGATGGCATCCCGCCGCGCCTGGGTCCTGACCCGCATTCGCATCTCCAAAAGTGAACTAACTTGTACTCTTTACTTGACAGGGCTCCCTCGGGCAAATCATACTATACCGTACATTAATGTTCAGTTATAGCCCCATCCCCTGGCCCCTCGGCCCGGGGCTGGACCCCCTTCGTCCCTTTCTTTTGGAGAAGCTCCATGCATGCCACCCCTTTTCTGCGCCCCGCGGTGCTCCTGCCCCTGCTGTGCCTTGCCGCCCTGGCCGGCTGCGCCAGCACCCAGCCCATCGCCTACACCGGGCTGCAGTCCGCGCCCCAGCTGCGGCCCAACCTGGACGACGACACCGGCCGCATTCCCTACCGCGTGGCATCGCACCGGGACTGGAGCCAGTACACCAAGGTGATCCTCGACCCCATCGTGATCTACTCCGGGCCCGACCACCAGTTCGAGGACGTGCCCGAGGCCCAGCGGCGCCAGCTGGCTGGCGACATGCGCCGGCAGTTCACGGCGCGGCTGGCCACGCGCTTTCAGATCGTGGCCCAGCCCGCCCCCGCCACGCTGCGCCTGCGCGTGACGCTCACCGGCGCCAGGCTCACCACGCGGGGCCTGAGCACCTTCACGCGCTTCGACATCGGCGGCGGACCCTACAACCTGGTGCAGGGCATTCGCGGCAAGGAAGGCACCTTCACCGGCTCGGTCAGCTACGCCGTGGAGATCTTCGATGCGGTGTCGAACCAGCTGCTCGACGCCTTCGTCACCAAGCAATACCCGAACGCGCTGAACATCGGCGCGACCTTCGGCACCCTGGATGCGGCGCAGGCCGGCATCGAAAAGGGCGCGCAGGAACTCACCGCCCAGTTCCAGTGAACGCCGCCATGATCCCCACCCACCCCGCTCCCCTGCCCGCCGCGGCCCCGAGGATTGCCATGCCCCTGATTGCCTTCGTTCGCGCCGCGTGCGTGTCTTCGCTGCTCGCCACCGCCGCCCTGCCCGGCCATGCGGAACTGTTCACCTCCATGGCCTCCAGCGCGGGGTCGGCGGCCTCGAGCGCCTCGGACTCGATCGGCCATTCGAGCGGCGGCGGGGGCCGCGACCGGCGCCTGGCCGAGGGTGAGTACCGCGTGATCGGCGTGGAGCAGGTGCCCGGCCGGCCCGACGCCACGG
>NZ_BAAJYS010000509.1:0-2014 GCF_057543315.1 Acidovorax sp. KPB24-07 | reverse complement strand
CTGCAGGACTGCGCGGCCTTGGCCGCGCGCCAGGCCCAGGCCCGCGCCAGCCAGCGCACCATCGACCTGGTGCTCACGGGCGACGGCGCCGGCGGCCCCTGGGAGGCCGAACTGGTCACGCTGGCGATCACCAACCTGATCGACAACGCCATCGACTTCGCGCCCGCCGGCAGCGCGGTGCGCGTGGAATTGCAGGGCCCGGTGGTGGCCGTGCAGGACGCGGGCCCCGGCGTGCCGGACTATGCGCTGCCGCGGCTGGGCGAGCGCTTTTTCACCACCGCGCGGCCGGGTGGAGAGCGCAGCGGCTCGGGGCTGGGCCTGGCCATCGTGCGCCGGATCATGGCGCTGCACGGGGGAACGATGGCAGTGCGCAACACCCAGCCCGGGCTGCGGGTCGAACTCACCTTTCCGGCCGCCTGACGGCGGCGCACCGGCCACCGGGCCGGCAGCGCGCTGGTGCACTTCACCGTGCGCTCACAAACTTCATTTCCGCCTCACGCCCGATCACCACACTGCCCTCCACATCCACTGGCGGAGAGCCTCCTTGAAACACCCCCTGTTCACCAAACTGGCCGCGCTCGCGGCCATCACCCTGCTCCTGCTGTTCGGCCTGGGCCTCATCGAAGACGTGGTGCGCGACCGCCAGCGCTACCGCACCCTCACCGCCGATGGCGTGGCGCGCAGCCTGGCGGGCTCGCAAACCC
Source organism: Acidovorax sp. KPB24-07 (assembly GCF_057543315.1). Taxonomy (NCBI): domain Bacteria; kingdom Pseudomonadati; phylum Pseudomonadota; class Betaproteobacteria; order Burkholderiales; family Comamonadaceae; genus Acidovorax; species Acidovorax sp. KPB24-07. Next base: position 1,310 of record NZ_BAAJYS010000509.1, on the reverse strand, counting down.
TGCTGGGGCCGCTGATCCACAGCGCCTGCGTGGAAAGCTGGGATGCCGTGACCGGCACCGGAAGCGAGCGCACCACGGTCGAGAAACGGCGCGAGTTCGTGCTCACCGCCATGCCGGACACCCTGCAATTGCGCGCCGGCACCGCCATGCAGGAGCGCTCGCGCGGTGTGCACAAGGTCAACACCTACGCCCTGAAGGCGCATGTCGCCGCCGAGTGGTCGTCGCTTGCGAGCCTGCGGCCGGACACCACCGTGCAGGGCTCGCGCATGCAATGCGGCGCACCCCTTCTGATGATGGCGGTGGGCGATGCGCGGGGCATCCGCGCGGCCCAGCTCACCATCGGCGGCCAGGCGCTGGCCCTGAAGCCCGGCACCTTCCACCCCGCCTACCCCCGCGGCCTGCATGCCCCGCTGCCCGAAGCGCTGGTGCAGCGGCCAGGCGGCGATACCGGCCCGTTCAAGGCCGAGATGGACCTGGAACTCGTGGGCACCGAGAGCGTGGCCATCGTGCCGCTGGGCAGCCAGACCCAGGTGCAGATGGACGGCAGCTGGCCCCACCCCTCGTTCGCAGGCCGCTTCCTGCCGTCGGAGCGCACCGTGGGGGACAAAGGCTTTTCCGCGCTGTGGCGCCTGTCTTCGCTGGCCAGCACGGCCCAGCAGGACGTGGCCGCCGGCCGCCCCGCGTGCGAGGCGGCCCCCAGCGCGGACCACGCCTACGAATCCGCGCCCGCCGACGGCCGCGGCTGCGCCGACAGCTTCACCGTGGCCTTCGTGGACCCGGTCAATCCCTATTCCCTGAGCGACCGCGCCACCAAGTACGGCGTGCTGTTCATCGCGCTCACCTTCGTGGCGGTGGGCCTGTTCGAGCTGATGAAGCGGTTGCGGGTGCATCCGGTGCAGTACCTGCTGGTGGGCAGCGCCTGTGCAGCTTCTTCCTGCTGCTGGTGAGCCTGTCGGAGCACCTGTCCTTCGGCGTTTCGTATGCCATCGCGGCCAGCGCGTGCGTGCTGCTGCTGGCCTACTACGCCAGCCACATGCTCGGCAGCCTGTGGCTCGGCCTGCCGTTCGGGGCCGGCATCGCGCTGCTCTACGGTCTGCTCTACCTGCTGCTGCAGCTGGAGCAGACCGCGCTGGCCGTGGGTGCCATCGCGCTGTTCCTGGTGCTGGCCGCCGTGATGGTGCTCACGCGACGGGTCAACTGGTACGGCCTGACCGCGCAGCGCCCGGTTCCCACCCCTCGCCCGGAGGCCGCATGAGCGCGCCGTCGCCCGGGCCGGCCCACCGGGCCAGCCCCTGGGACACGCACCTGGC
>NZ_BAAJYS010000508.1:0-2035 GCF_057543315.1 Acidovorax sp. KPB24-07 | reverse complement strand
CTCGTGCGAGGCGCGCAAGCCGACCCCGCAGCTCATCGAGCGCGGCATGGATCTGGCCGCCCGCACGGCCCGGGCCCTGGACGCGGAGCACGCCCGCTCGGGCACCCAGGTGGTGGTCCTGGCGCGTGCGGGGCAGGACCTGTCCCGGTACGGGCTGCGCTACTCGCACCTGGGCTGGGCCTACCGCACGCCGCAGGGGCCGTGGCGCGTGGTGCACAAGCTCAACGAGTGCGGCACCGCGGTGGGCGTGGTGTACCGGCAGGGGCTGGGCGAGTTCTTTCTCGACGACCTGTGGCGCTACGAGGCCGTGTGGGCCGTGCCCACGCCCGAGGTGCAGCAGCGCATGATGGCCGTGCTCGCCGACCGCACGCGTGCCACGGCCATGCACCAGCGGCCCTACAGCATGGTGAGCTATGCCTGGGGCACGAAGTACCAGCAGTCGAACCAGTGGGCGCTGGAGACGCTGGCCGCGGCCATGGAGCCCGGCACCGTGCTCCGGCGCGATCAGGCGCAGGCCTGGCTGCGCTACAAGGGGTATGAGCCGACCGTGCTCAAGGTCGGCGCGCTCACGCGGCTGGGCGGGCGGGTGACGGCGGCGAACGTGGCGTTCGACGACCACCCGGACAGCGAGCGTTTTGCCAACCGCATCGCCACGGTGACCGTGGACTCCGCCCTGGCGTGGCTGCAGCGCGCACAACTGGCATCGGCCCCGGTGGCGCTGCCGCCGCCGTGACGCCAACGCGGGTTTATAGTCAAAAGCCGCTGATGCCGGGATATTGATTGTCTGTGTTGCTATCAAATGAATAGTATTTCAATGCCGAGGAGCTGGTCATGAGCAAATCCCTTCGCCTGTCGGAAAAATGGTTCCGCCGGGGCCTGTGGCTGGTGTCGCTGGTGTTCGCCAGCTTCCTGATCGGGCTGGGCGGCACCGTCGTGGACGACCTGCCCAAGGTCGAGGCCACCCTGCAGCTCGACGATTTCCTGGACCGCCCTGCCGCGGAGACGCTGCGCGCCCAGGTGCGCAACGCGCAGCAGGCCGAGGAGAGCGCGGAGACGGCGCTCGACCAGGCCCGCCTGCAGCGCGCCAAGTCGCGCAGCGAGACCGCTGCGGAGCGCGAGACCTTCAACAACTGGCTGGCCACGCGCAGCGCCACGCAGCAGTCCGAGCACAACCCCGAGGTGGTGCAGCGCACGCAGGCGCTGGACCGGCTCCAGCTGCGCGAGCGCCAGACCCAGCAGGCGGTCGAAGCGCAGCAGCAGGCCGCGCTCGATGCGCGCCAGGCGGCCACGGCCGCGCAGCAACGCTTGGCCGCGCTGGAAAAGGAGGGCTACGAGCGCATGGCCGTGCAGCAGCGCAAGGTGCAGCTGCGCGTGTTCCTGTACCGGCTGGCGCTCACGCTGCCGCTGCTGGTGGTGGCCGGCTGGCTCTTCGTGAAGAAGCGCAAGGGCACCTACTGGCCGTTCGTGTGGGGCTTCATCTTCTTCGCGCTGTTCGCGTTCTTCGTGGAGCTGGTGCCCTACCTGCCCAGCTACGGCGGCTATGTGCGCTACGTGGTCGGCATCGTCGTGACCGCGCTGGTCGGGCGCTACGCCATCGTGGCGCTCAACCGCTACCTGGAGCGCCAGAAACGGGCCGAGGCGCTGCCCGACCAGGAGCGCCGCAAGGAACTGAGCTACGACGTCGCCCTGGCGCGCCTGGCCAAGGGCGTGTGCCCGGGGTGCGAGCGGCCGGTGGACCTGAAGGATCCCACCATCGACTTCTGCCCCCACTGCGGCATCGGGCTGTTCGACCACTGCGGCGCGTGCAACACCCGCAAGAGCGCGTTCGCCCGGTTCTGCCATGCCTGCGGCGCAGGCGCGGGCCGGGGGGCTGCTGCCCGGCAGCGACTCGGACGCCAGTACGGCGGCGGTGCCGCACGCCGCCGGGCCATTGGCCGGTGGCCCGGCCCCGGCGGGACCGCTCTAGAGGATCGGCTTGAAAGGGCGCTGGTACGCGGGTGGCGTGGCGCCTCAGCCGCCCATCACCACCGGGCCG
>NZ_BAAJYS010000507.1:0-2039 GCF_057543315.1 Acidovorax sp. KPB24-07 | reverse complement strand
GGGGGAGGAGGTGGCGGCGGTGGGGGTGGCGGCGGGGGCGGTGGTGGCGGATCGGGGTCGATCAATTGCTTGGGGCCGCACCAGCCGCTGATTTCCGAGTCGCGGACATCCCCGCGTTCCGCATTCCGGCAGACACAGGAGAATTTGTCGGTGGCGATGTCGTATTTGGGCCGGCTTTCGGTCCAGCCCGCCGGGTTGTAGAGGTATTCGGGGTGCTCGTTCGTGGGCCGGTTGCAGATGGGCATGATGCTGGGGCCGAACCCTTCCACGTTCTCGCAAGGATCGGGACCCAGGGAAGGAATCCCTGTACAGAAATTGCGTCCATAGCTCGACCGCGCGCAAAACTGGGTCGGCCCATATCCGGCTGGCAACGCGCCGCACACGCCCGCCACCGTGCTGGACAGCACCGTGTATCGCATCACGGGCGCCAGCGGGGCCTCTACGTCGATGCCATACCCAAACGGCTTGCTTCTGTCGATCCCCCCTGCCTCTGCCACGCCCCAATAACCCATGGCCTGCAATGCGATGCAGGCGGCCCAGACAACCCTCATGAATCCCTCTCCCGTTTGATCTTGAGTTACGCATTTTATCGACTGCGCAGAAACCCGAACATCGAGATACAGGGAGTTACATTACCCGCGACCCGCCCTGAAAATGCGCCAGGCCTTGGGTCTTCACGCCTTCAGATAATCCGACTTCCCGCCCAGCCACCGCATCACATGCCGCTCGGCCAGGGCGGGAAACCGGTCGAGCATGTGCGGTGCCAGCTCCCTCGCCCACTCCAGCAGCACGGTGTCGGTGGCCAGGTCGGCAAAGCGCAGCAGCGGCGCGCCGGACTGGCGGGCGCCCAGGAATTCGCCCGGGCCGCGGATGTCCAGGTCGCGCCGGGCGATCTCGAAGCCGTCGTTGGTTTCGGCCATGGCCTTGAGGCGTTCGCGGGCGGTCTCGCCCAGCCGGCCGCTGTCGTTGGTGGAATACAGCAGCACGCAGGCCGAGGCTGCCGCGCCCCGCCCCACGCGCCCGCGCAGCTGGTGCAGCTGCGACAGGCCGAACCGTTCGGAGTGCTCGATGACCATGAGCGAGGCATTGGGCACGTCCACGCCCACCTCGATCACGGTGGTGCTGACCAGCACGCCCATGGCGCCGCTGGTGAAGAGCGCCATGACGGCCTTCTTCTCGGCGCTGGGCATGCGCGAGTGCAGCAGGCCCACCTGCACGGGCGCCTGGCCTGCCGCGATGCCGCCCTGCAGGGCCTCGCTCAGCTCGGCATGGGTGGCGGTGGCGTTGGACAGGTCCAGCGCCTCGCTTTCCTCGATCAGCGGGCACACCCAGTACACCTGCCGGCCCGAGGCGACCTGGGCGGCGATGCGCTCGATGACCTCGTCCTTGCGGCTGTCCGCGATGAGCTTGGTGACGATGGGGGTGCGCCCGGGAGGCAGCTCGTCGATGGTGGAGACGTCCAGGTCGGCGTAGTAGCTCATGGCCAGGGTGCGCGGGATGGGCGTGGCGCTCATCATGAGCATGTGGGGCTCCATGCCCTGCCCTTCGAGCTTTTGCCGCAGCGCCAGGCGCTGCGCCACGCCGAACCGGTGCTGCTCGTCGATCACGGCCAGGGCCAGGCACCGAAAGCGCACCTGCTCCTGGATCACGGCATGGGTGCCGACCACCAGCGCGGCCTCGCCGCTTTCCACCAGGGCCAGCATGGCGGCGCGCTCTTTTTTCTTTTGCCCGCCGACCAGCCAGGCCACGCGCTGGCCACGCGCGGCCAGCAGGGGCTCCAGCCAGCCGACGAGCTTGGCGAAGTGCTGCTCGGCCAGGATTTCGGTGGGGGCCATCAGCGCGCACTGCCAGCCCGCGTCGATGCACACGGCGGCGGCCAGGGCCGCCACCACGGTCTTGCCCGAGCCCACGTCGCCCTGCAGCAGGCGGTGCATGGGCACGGAGCGGCCCAGGTCGCGGGCGATTTCCTCGCCCACGCGGCGCTGGGCGCCCGTGAGGCCGAAGGGCAGCACGGCCAGCAGCTGTTCGGCCAGCGTCAG
>NZ_BAAJYS010000506.1:0-2041 GCF_057543315.1 Acidovorax sp. KPB24-07 | reverse complement strand
CGCCCGTCGCCGCGCTTTTGGCTGTGCGCGCTGCTGGGCACGGCGATGGTGGTCGCGTTCGCGGTGCTGCGCTCGGGCAGCGCAGGCCTGTCGCTGCACCCGGCCGACTTGCTGCTGTTCGCGGCCGTGCTGTGCGCCGCCGTGGGCTACGGCTACGGCGCGCGGCTGTCGCAGCGCATGCCTTCGGGCTCGGTGATCTGCTGGGCGCTGGTCATCTCGCTGCCCGCCACGCTGCCGCTGGGGGCCTGGTCGTGGCCCACGGCGCCCATGCCGGCATCGGCCTGGGGCGCGCTGGCCTATGTGTCGGTGTTTTCGATGTGGCTGGGGTTTTTCGCGTGGTACCGGGGCCTGGCGCTCGGCGGCACGGTGCGCGTGAGCCAGGTGCAGCTGGTGCAGCCGTTCCTGGGCATGCTGTTTTCGGTGCCGCTGCTGGGCGAATCGCTCGATGCGATCAGCCTGGGCTTCGGCATTGCCGTGATGGCCACGGTGGTGGTCGGCCGACGCGCCCCGGTGCGACAAGGCCCCGCCAGGAACCCCCAACCCGCCGCGATGCGCGGTTAAGCTCTTTCCCCGGCGGGCCCACCCGCATGCCCGCCACCCGCCGCACAACGGCTTCCTCAACGACGACCCCGGCGCCCCGGAGAACAAGCGCCCCCTGGAGATGCACTCAATGACGAACTGGACCCTGGCCGCACGCGCCGCGAAGATGAACCCCTCGGTGATCCGCGAGATCCTGAAAGTGACCGAGAAGCCCGGCATCATCAGCCTGGCGGGCGGACTGCCCTCCCCCAAGACCTTCCCCATCGACGACTTCGCCAAGGCCTGCAGCGCCGTGCTGTCGCAGGACGGCCAGTCGGCCCTGCAATACGCCGCGAGCGAGGGCTACCAGCCGCTGCGCCAGGCGGTCGCCGACTTCCTGCCGTGGGACGTGAGCGTCGAGCAGGTGCTGATTACCACCGGCTCGCAGCAGGGCCTGGACCTCGTGGCCAAGGTGCTGATCGACGCCGGCAGCCGCATCCTGGTGGAAACGCCCACCTACCTCGGCGCGATCCAGGCCTTCGCGCCCATGGAGCCCGAAGTGGTGAGCGTGGCCAGCGACGACGAAGGCGTGCAGATCGAGGACCTGGCCACCAAGGCCGGCAGCAGTGCCGACAAGGCGCGCTTCTTGTACGTGCTGCCCAATTTCCAGAACCCCACCGGCCGCACCATGAGCGAGGCGCGCCGCGCCGCGCTGGTGGCCAAGGCCGCCGAGCTGAACCTGCCGCTGATCGAGGACAACCCCTACGGCGACCTGTGGTTCGACCAGCCCCCGCCCGCGCCGCTGACCGCGCGCAACCCGGAAGGCTGCATCTACCTGGGCTCGTTCTCCAAGGTGCTCGCCCCCGGCCTGCGCCTGGGCTTCATCGTGGCGCCCAAGGCCGTGTTCCCCAAGCTGCTGCAGGCCAAGCAGGCGGCCGACCTGCACAGCCCGGGCTTCAACCAGCGCATGGTGCACGAGGTCATGAAGGACGGCTTCCTGGGCCGCCACGTGCCCACCATCCGCGCGCTGTACAAGCAGCAGCGCGACGCCATGCTGGAGGCGCTCACGCGCGAGATGGCCGGCCTGGACGTGCACTGGAACAAGCCCGACGGCGGCATGTTCCTGTGGGTGCGCCTGCCCGAAGGCATGAGCGCCATCGACCTGCTGCCCGAGGCCGTGGACCGCAACGTGGCCTTCGTGCCGGGCGCGGCCTTCTATGCCGACAACGCCGACCCGCGCACCCTGCGCCTGTCGTTCGTGACGGCCAGCGCCGCGCAGATCAACACCGGCGTGGGCGCGCTGGCCGCGGCCATCCGGGCGCGCGTCGCCCAGAAGGCCTGACGCATGCTGCGGCTCTGGGGACGGCTGTCGTCCATCAACGTGCGCAAGGTCGTGTGGACCGTGCAGGAGCTGGGCCTGGAGCTGCAGCGCACCGACGCGGGCGGGCAGTTCGGCATCGTGTGCGAGCCGCAGTTCCTGCGGCTCAACCCGAACGGCATGGTGCCGCTGATCGAGGACGAC
>NZ_BAAJYS010000505.1:0-2042 GCF_057543315.1 Acidovorax sp. KPB24-07 | reverse complement strand
CCTCGGTTCAGCGTTCGCTGCAGGCCGGCGCTGGCCTGCTGGACGCGGGGCTGCCGGCCTGTCAGCCGCCCACGGCGTTGCGCAGCGAGACGGGAGTGGTGGTGGCAGGGCGCGCCGCGCGAGGGGCGCCGGCCGCCGCCACGCCGCTCACCACGTCGCCCACGACGATGACCGAGGGGCTGGCGAGCTGCTCGCGCTCGATGGTGGCGTGCAACTCGCCCAGGGTGGTGAGCGCGTGGCGCTGCTGGGGCAGGCTCACGTGCTGGATGACGACCACGGGGGTGCTGGCGGGCAGGCCGGTGAGCAGCTCCTGCTGGATGTGCGCGGCGCTGCTCACGCCCATGTAGATGACCAGGGTGAGGCGTGCATCGCGCGCGGTGGCGGCCAGCTGGCGCCAGTCGGTGCCGGCGTCGCCGGGCTTGGCGTGGCCGGTGACGAACACCACGCCATGCGCGTGCTCGCGGTGGGTGAGGGGCGTGCCCAGCAGCGTCATGCCGGCCAGGCCCGCGGTGATGCCGTTGACCACCTGCACGTCGATGCCGGCCGCGCGCAGGTGCTCGACCTCTTCGCCGCCGCGCCCGAAGATGAACGGGTCGCCGCCCTTCAGGCGCACGACGTTCTCACCCTCGTTCACGGCCATGACCATGAGCTTTTCGATGAAGGCCTGGGGCGTGCTCTTGCAGCCGCCGCGCTTGCCCACATGGACGATGCGCGCGCCGGGCGGGGCCATGGCCACGATCTCGTCGCTGACCAGGTCGTCCACCAGCAGCACGGTGGCGGCCTGGATGGCCTTGAGGGCCTTGATGGTGAGCAGTTCCGGATCGCCCGGGCCGGCGCCGACCAGCGTGCAGCGGCCGGGGGGAACGCCTTCGAAGGCGGGGGTGGATGGGCGATTCATGGGTTTGTCTCCAAAGGGATTTGCCCGGCCAGACGCAAGATGTGTTCCACCTGACGGTACAGCGGCGCGGGCACCGGCAGCGCGCCGTCGAGCACCTGGCGCGTGTAGCGGGCGGTGGTGTCCACGTCGATGTCCTGGGGCAGGCCGGGCACCTCGCTGGCCGTGCCGGGCTGCTGCTCTTCCCACAGATGGTGCGCGCCGGCGACGAAGGCGTCGTAACGGGGCGTTCGTCGCGGATCGGCGGCCACTTCGCCTTCCAACCCGCGCGAGAGCAGGGCGTTCATGCCCAGCGTGCTGAAGGTGGCGTGCAGCATGTCCTGGTACTCGGGGTGGGTGTAGGCAGTGACGACCAGCGACGGCCCGGCGCAGGGGTTCATCAGCTTGACGACGCTGTGGCCCGGGTTGCGCAGGCCGACCACTTCGCGCGCGGCCAGCAGGCGGGCCAAGCCCGGGTGCAGGGCTTCGGTGTGAATGTGGGCCACGGTGCCGTTTGCTATCTTTTCAGGAGCATTCAGGGCAGATATTCCTAGGGCGTCGAGCACATCCGATGCCAGAATGCGCCGCGCCTCGGTGCGCATGCCGTGCAGCAGCACGGGCAGGCCCTCGCGCGCCAGCAGCAGCGCCAGCAGCGGGGTGAGCACGGGCAGCTTGCGCGCGCCGTTGTAGCTGGGCAGCACGACCACGGGCCGGTCGCTGGCGGGCAGGCGGGCCAGGCGGGCGTGGGTGGCGTCGAGAAAGCCGCACATCTCCTCGGCGGTCTCGCCCTTGATGCGCATGGCGATGCAGAAGGCGCCGATCTCCAGGTCGGTGACCTGGCCGTCCAGCACCTGGCCGAACAGGTCGTTGGCCTGCTCGCGGCCAATGGCGCGGGCGCCGCGCGCGCCGCGGCCGAGGTCCTTGAGATAGTGGCTGATGGCCATGGCGTGGGGTTTTTCTGGCGGATCGAAGGGGACCGGATTCTCCCCCACTTCTGCCAACTTTTGGTTATATGGAGAGGGCGGCGGCGGGGGCCTGCGGGGAGGCCGGGGCCAGCGGCCCGGTGGCGCGCACCATGCGTTTCAGCTCGGGCACGCAGGAGCCGCACTGGGTGCCGCAGCGCAGCGCGCCCTGCAGCTGCGCGAGCCGGTCGGCATCGGTGCCGTGG
>NZ_BAAJYS010000504.1:0-2043 GCF_057543315.1 Acidovorax sp. KPB24-07 | reverse complement strand
TGGTGGACATCGACCACTTCAAGCGCATCAACGACGGGCTGGGCCACCTCGTGGGCGACCAGGTGCTGTGCCGCGTGGTCGATGCCATGGGCGAACGCCTGCGGGCGCAGGACATGATCGGGCGCTACGGCGGCGAGGAGTTCCTCGTGGTGCTGCCCGACACGCCGCTGCACGGCGCGCGGCAGCTGGCCATCCAGCTGTGCCGGGCGATCGAGCAGACGCGCTTCGACCTGGGCGGGCACACCGTGCCGGTCACCCTGAGCATCGGCGTGTTCGGCGGACGCATCGAGGAGGGTGACAGCTGGGACATGCTGATCGCCGCCGCCGACCGCGCCATGTACGAGGCCAAGCGCAGCGGACGCAACCGCGTTGCCGTCGCGGGCGATCTGCGCGGGGTGGTGCCCGCCTCCGCACTGCACGACAATCCGGAAACCCTTCCTCCACCGGAGCGGTGAACTGCAACGCACCGGCGCGCCCGCCGGATGCCGCGGCCGGTGGCAGGATCTTTTCCTGGAATGCCCCCGAGGAACCGCCATGAACGCCCGCACCGCCCCCGATCTCCTGCAACCCGCCGAAGCCCTGGCCCACGTCAGCCGCCAATGGGACGGCGACATCCTGCGCCAGCTCACCGAATACATCGAGATCCCCGCCAAGTCGCCCGGCTTCGCCCCCGACTGGGAGCAGCTCGGATACCTGGACCGCGTGCTGCGCAATGCCGCGAACTGGGTCGAAGCGCAGAAGGTGGCGGGCCTCACGCTCGAGATCGTGCGCCTGCCCGGCCGCACGCCGGTGCTGTTCTTCGAGGTGGCCGCCACGCAGCCCCAGTCGAGCCAGACCGTCCTGATGTACGGCCACCTGGACAAGCAGCCCGAGTTCGAGGGCTGGCGCAAGGACCTGGGGCCCTGGACGCCCAAGTACGAGGACGGCAAGCTCTACGGCCGCGGCGGCGCCGACGACGGCTACGCGGTGTATGCCAGCATCGCCGCCGTGCAGGAGCTCAAGCGCCAGAACGTGCCGCACCCGCGCATCGTCGGCCTGATCGAGACCTGCGAGGAAAGCGGCTCGGGCGACCTGCTGCCCTACATCGACCTGCTGCGCAGCCGCATGGGCGAGGTGGCCCTGGTGATCTGCCTGGACAGCGGCGCCGGCAACTACGACCAGCTGTGGCTCACCACCAGCCTGCGCGGCATGGCCAGCGGCACGCTCAAGGTGGAGATCCTCACCGAGGGCATCCACTCGGGCGATTCGTCAGGCCTCGTGCCCTCGTCGTTCCGCATCATGCGGCAGGTGCTGGACCGGCTCGAGGACAGCGCCACCGGCCGCCTGCTGCCCGCCAGCTTCCACTGCGACGTGCCCACCGACCGCCTGGCGCAGGCCCGCGCCACCGCCGGCATCCTGGGCGAGGAGGTGTACAAGCGCTTTCCCTGGGCGCACTACGACTGCGGCGGCTCCACCACCTTCGCGCTGCCCACCACCACCGACCCGGTGCAGGCCCTGCTCAAGCGCACCTGGGAGCCCACGCTCAGCGTGACCGGCGCCGAGGGTTTTCCGGCCCTGAAGGACGCGGGCAACGTGCTGCGCCCCTACACCGCCTTCAAGCTCAGCCTGCGCCTGCCCCCGCTGGTGGACGCCGCGCAGTGCGTGCAGGAGATGAAGGCGCTGCTGGAGGACAACGCGCCCTACCAGGCCAAGGTCACCTTCGAGGGCGGCGGCGCGGCCAGCGGCTGGAACGCGCCCGACACCGCGCCGTGGTTCGAGGGCGCGCTCAATGCCGCCAGCCAGGCCCACTTCGGCGCGCCGTGCGGCTACATCGGCCAGGGCGGCACGATTCCGCTCATGAACATGTTGAGCCAGGGCTTTCCGAAGGCGCAGATGATGGTCTGCGGCGTGCTGGGCCCCAAGAGCAACGCGCACGGCCCCAACGAGTTCCTGCACGTGCCCTACGCCAAGAAGCTCACCGCCGCCGTGGCGCAGGTCATCGCCAGCCTGCCGCCCGCCGGCGCCCAGGACGGCACGGCCACCGCCGCGGGCCGCCTGAAGCCG
>NZ_BAAJYS010000503.1:0-2049 GCF_057543315.1 Acidovorax sp. KPB24-07 | reverse complement strand
GCGTCTGGGCCGAGGCCACGGCGGCGACCGCCGTGGCGCCCACCCAGACCGCGGCGCGGGCCATTCGCAAGACCCAGTGGCGGCGCGAGGAAGAACGATGCATGGAGGGCTCCGTGAAAGTGTGCGGACGGGGGGAGGTGAACAGCAATCAGGCCAGGCGGGCGCGGTGGCGGGCCAGCTGGGCGCGCACCTGGGCCGGCGCGGTGCCGCCCAGCGTGTTGCGGGCGTTGAGCGAGCCGCGCAGGCTGAGGGCGTCGAACACGTCCTTTTCGATCTGCGGGTGAAAGCCCTGCAGCACGGCCAGGGGCAGCTCCGACAGGTCCACGTTGTGCGACACGGCGGCCTTCACGGCATGGGCCACGGTCTCGTGCGCATCGCGGAACGGCAGGCCCTTCTTGACGAGGTAGTCGGCCAGGTCGGTGGCGGTGGCGTAGCCCTTGAGCGCGGCCTGCTCCATGGCCGGCGCGTTGACGGTGATGCCGCCTTCCTTCTTGCCCGTGGCCGGGTTCGGCTGGCCGCCGACCATCTCGGCGAAGATGCGCAGCGTGTCCTTCAGCGTGTCCACGGTATCGAACAGCGGTTCCTTGTCTTCCTGGTTGTCCTTGTTGTAGGCCAGGGGCTGGCCCTTCATCAGGGTGATGAGACCCATCAGGTGGCCGACCACGCGGCCGGTCTTGCCGCGCGCCAGTTCGGGCACGTCGGGGTTCTTCTTCTGCGGCATGATCGACGAGCCGGTCGTGAAGCGGTCGGCGATCTTGATGAAACCGAAGTTCTGGCTCATCCAGATGATGAGTTCTTCCGACAGGCGGCTCACGTGCACCATGCACAGGCTGGCGGCGGCGGTGAACTCGATGGCGAAGTCGCGGTCGCTCACGGCGTCCAGGCTGTTCTGGCACACGCCGTCCATGCCCAGGGTTTTCGCCACGCGCTCGCGGTCCAGCGGGTAGGTCGTGCCGGCCAGGGCGGCGGCGCCCAGGGGCAGCACATTGACGCGGCGGCGCACGTCCTGCATGCGGTCGGCATCGCGCGCGAACATCTCCACGTAGGCCAGCATGTGGTGGCCGAAGCTCACCGGCTGCGCCACCTGCAGGTGGGTGAAGCCGGGCAGGATCACCTCCACGTTCTGCTCGGCCACATCCACCAGCGACACCTGCAGTTCCTTGAGCAGATCGGCGATCAGGTCGATCTCGCCGCGCAGCCACAGGCGCACGTCGGTGGCCACCTGGTCGTTGCGGCTGCGGCCGGTGTGCAGGCGCTTGCCGGCGTCGCCCACCAGTTGCGTGAGACGCGCCTCGATGTTCAGGTGCACGTCTTCCAGGTCGAGCTTCCACTCGAAGGCGCCGGATTCGATCTCCTCCTTGATCTGCGCCATGCCGCGCTGGATGGAGGCGTGGTCGGCGGCCGAGATGATGCCCTGCGCGGCGAGCATGTCGGCGTGCGCCAAGCTGCCGGCGATGTCGGCCTGCCACAGGCGCTTGTCGAAGAACACGCTCGACGTGTAGCGCTTGACCAGGTCGCTCATGGGCTCGGAAAACAGCGCCGACCAGGCCTGGGCCTTGGTGTCGAGCTGGTTGTGGGAGGGGGCGGACGCTGGGCTGGAGGCGGGGCTGGTGGACATGGAGGGCAATAATCCGGTGGTTCAGACACCCGGAACACCCGGATGCCGCAATGCAAGAGACGCAAATTTTATCGACCCGGCCGCAGGCCCTGACCGAAGACCCCCGCCAGCCCCTGGGCCGGCGGGTGCTGGTGTTCGACGCCTGCCATGTCGGGGTGATCCTGCGCGCGGTGCTTTTCGTGGAGGCGGTGCTGGGCGTGGGCGCCCTCTTCAACACCGCCACGCCCCTGGAATGGCTCGGCCGGCTGTCGCTGCTGACGGGCGGCGCCCTGCCCGCCACGCTGGCCTGGCTGGTCACCGCCTGCAGCCTGAAGACCGTGCTGCAGCGCCTGCCGGTGGCCTTGCAATACGCGGCGGGCGTGGCGCTGGGCACGCTGTCCGGGCTGTATGCCTGCGGCATGCTCGCGCTGGTGGGAGTGGCGGCCGACCCG
>NZ_BAAJYS010000502.1:0-2068 GCF_057543315.1 Acidovorax sp. KPB24-07 | reverse complement strand
CGCATCGAGCAGCGCCAGCAGGTCCGCGCCCAGCGCCGCCTGCTCGCCCGAGCGCGGCGTGGCCGCGCTCAGGAACCGCGTGGGGCCGTAGCCCCGCAGGAACGGCACCACCACCCGGCACCCTTGCGCGGCGAGCCGCGGCGCGACCTCGGCATAGGCGTGGATGTCGTAGGGAAAGCCGTGCAGCAGCACGACGGGCGGCCCCCCGGCGGGGCCGGCCTCGAAATACGCGACGTCGAGCACGCCGGCCTCGATCCGGCGCAGGGGTTCCATGCGGTCCATGGCGGGCACCATCGGGGGCTGCCGCGGGGCGGTCAGTAGATGACCACGCCGCGGATCGACTCGCCGCGCTTCATCAGGTCGAACCCGTGGTTGATGTCGGCCAGGGGCATGGTGTGGGTGATCAGGCTGTCGATGTCGATCTTGCCCTCCATGTACCAGTCCACGATCTTGGGCACGTCGGTGCGGCCCCGGGCGCCGCCGAAGGCCGAGCCTTCCCACTTGCGGCCGGTCACGAGCTGGAAGGGGCGCGTGCTGATCTCGGCGCCGGCCTCGGCCACGCCGATGATGATGCTGCGGCCCCAGCCCTTGTGCGTGCACTCCAGCGCCTGGCGCATCACCTTGGTGTTGCCGATGCATTCGAAGGAATAATCCGCGCCGCCGTCGGTCAGCTGCACGATGGCGTCCACCACGTTCTCGACCTCGTTGGGGTTGATGAAGTGCGTCATGCCGAACTGGCGCGCCATCTCCTGGCGGGCGGGGTTGATGTCCACGCCGATGATCTTGTCCGCGCCCACCATCTTGGCGCCCTGGATCACGTTCAGGCCGATGCCGCCCAGGCCGAACACCACCACGTTCGCGCCGGCCTCCACCTTGGCAGTGAACAGCACCGCGCCGATGCCGGTGGTCACGCCGCAGCCGATGTAGCAGACCTTGTCGAACGGGGCGTCCTCGCGGATCTTGGCCAGCGAGATCTCGGGGGCCACGGTGTAGTTGCTGAACGTGCTCGTGCCCATGTAGTGGAAGATGGGCTGGCCGTCGATGCTGAAGCGGCTGGTGGCGTCCGGCATCAGGCCCTTGCCCTGCGTGCCGCGGATCAACTGGCACAGGTTGGTCTTGCGCGACAGGCAGAACTTGCACTGGCGGCATTCGGGCGTGTACAGCGGGATCACGTGGTCGCCCTTCTTGAGCGTGGTCACGCCCGGTCCCACGTCGACCACGATGCCCGCGCCTTCGTGGCCCAGGATGGCGGGAAAAATCCCTTCCGGATCGGCGCCCGAGAGGGTGTAGTAGTCGGTATGGCAAATGCCGGTGGCCTTGATTTCGACCAGCACCTCGCCGAATTTCGGGCCCTGCAGGTCCACGGTTTCGATGGTGAGGGGTTCTCCGGCCTTCCAGGCGACGGCGGCTTGGGTTTTCATGAGATGGGGCTCCTGTCAGTGGGTGGTTCGGTGGCTCGCAAAGGGGGGCACGGCGGCGTCTTATGCCGGCGGGCGCGGCGCCTCGGGCGGCTGCAGCAGTCTTTCTAGCAGATGCGGCAGGTCCGGCCGCCTTGCATGGCCGGATCGGCCGGCGACAATCGCTGCGCCAATCCGGCCCGGGCGGCGCCCGGACGGTCCTGCATGCCGGTGCCGCGAGCGTAAAAGCGTTTGGCCCGCTCCGCCGCGCGCCGCGCGGGCCCCGGCCGTGTTTGGCCGCCGTGCCGGGCATCTTGGCCGCTGGAGCGGGTCGTGCCGCCCGCCGTTTTTTGATTTCTTGGTTTCTGCCCGTCATGTCCACTCCCTACACCGTCGATATCGTCGTCTACCCCGGCTTCAAGGCCCTGGAGGCGATCGGCCCCATGTCGGTGTTCGACTATGCCAACGTGCACCTGGCGCGGCGCGGCCAGCCGCCGGGCTATGCGGTGTCGGTGGCGGCTGAAGGGCTGGGCGACGTGCCTTCCGACACGGCCATGTCGCTGCGGGCCACGCGCCAGCTGGGGCAGGGGCCCGATCCGCACATCGCGCTGGTGGTGGGGTCGCGCGACATCGAGACGGCGCTGGCGGCCTCCCCCGGCGTGGTGGCCTGG
>NZ_BAAJYS010000501.1:0-2095 GCF_057543315.1 Acidovorax sp. KPB24-07 | reverse complement strand
CGCGGCGCCGGACGGCGTGCCCGGTGCTCCGAGGCCCCGCTCCAGGGGCCGATCGAAACGCGCCGCCGCAGCCGCCGATCCCGATCAAGGCCGCCTCACGGAGCCCGTCACCGAAGCCGTTGCCCCTTCCGAGGCCGAGTCCCCCTCCCTCTCTTCCGCGCCGCCCCGCCGACCCCCTTCGTCCGAACCATGAAGGACTTCGCCGCGCTCTACCGCGCGCTCGACGCCAGCACCTCCAGCCTGGCCAAGCAGGCCGCGCTGCAGGCCTACCTGCGCGCCGCGGCGCCGGCGGATGCGGCGTGGGCGGTGTATTTCCTGGCCGGCGGCAAGCCACGCCAGCTGGTGCCGACCAAGCTGCTGCGCACCCTGGCGCGCGATGCGGCCCGGTTGCCCGAATGGCTGTTCGACGAGAGCTACGAGGCCGTGGGCGATCTGGCCGAGACCATCTCGCTGCTGCTGCCCGCGCCCACCGCCGTGCAGGCGCTGGGCCTGGCCGAGTGGATGGAGCACCACCTGCTGCCCCTGCGCGGCATGCCGCCCGAGGCGCTGGAGACCACGCTGCGGGCCCAGTGGGCGGGTCTCGCGCCCGAAGAGCGGCTGGTGTATTTCAAGCTCATCACGGGGGCGTTCCGCGTGGGCGTGTCGCGCCTGCAGGTCACGCAGGCGCTGGCGGCGGTGAGCGGCGTGGATGCCAAGCGTGTCGCGCAGCGGCTCATGGGCTACACGCACATCGGGGCGCGTCCGGGCGAGGCCGACTACCTGCGCCTGGTCGCGGCCGAGGGCGAAGGCGGCGATGATGCGGCGCAGGGCGAAGCCCGGGGCCATCCCTATCCGTTCTTCCTGGCGCACCCGCTGCAACTGCCGGTGTCCCAGTTCGACACGGTGCTCGGCCCGCCCGCGCAGTGGATCGTGGAGTGGAAGTGGGACGGCATCCGCGCCCAGATCGTGCGGCGCAGCACCCGCGCCGAGGGCGCCAGCGAAGGCGCCGGCACCTGGGTCTGGTCGCGCGGCGAGGAGTTGGTGAGCGACCGCTTCCCAGAGCTGCAGGCGCTCGGGGAAGCGCTGCCCGACGGCACGGTGCTCGATGGCGAGATCGTCGTCTGGCGCGCTGCCGAGGGCGATGCCGCGGCCCATGTGCGCCCGTTCGCCGATTTGCAAAAGCGCATCGGCCGCAAGACCCTCACGCCGAAGCTGCTGCGCGAGCTGCCCGTGGTGCTGCTCGCCTACGACCTGCTGGAGGAGGGCGGCCAGGACCTGCGCCAGCGGCCCCAGCACGAACGGCGGGCGCGGCTCGATGCGCTGCTGGCGCGCGTGGCGCACCCGGCGCTGGTGGCCAGCCCGGTGCTGCAGGGCGACCGCTGGCAGGATCTGGCGGTCCAGCGCGAGCAGGCCCGCTCGCTGGGCGTGGAAGGCATGATGCTCAAGGCCCGCGATGCCGAGTACGGCGTCGGCCGCACCAAGGACGTGGGCACGTGGTGGAAGTGGAAGATCGACCCCTTGAGCATCGATGCGGTGCTGATCTATGCCCAGCGCGGCCAT
Organism: Acidovorax sp. KPB24-07; assembly: GCF_057543315.1. Lineage (NCBI taxonomy): Bacteria > Pseudomonadati > Pseudomonadota > Betaproteobacteria > Burkholderiales > Comamonadaceae > Acidovorax > Acidovorax sp. KPB24-07. The sequence continues at coordinate 556 of NZ_BAAJYS010000501.1, read as the reverse complement.
GGCCGGCGCGCCAGCCTCTACAGCGACTACACCTTCGCGGTGTGGGACGGCCCGCCAGGCACCGAGGGGCGCGCGCTGGTGCCGTTCGCCAAGGCCTATTCCGGCCTGACCGATGCGGAGATGGCGCGGGTGGATGCGGTCATCCGCAAGACCACCGTCGAGACCTTCGGCCCGGTGCGCAGCGTGCGGCCCACGCTGGTGTTTGAACTGGGGTTCGAGGGCATCGCCCGCAGCAGCCGCCACAAGAGCGGGATCGCCGTGCGCTTTCCGCGCATGCTGCGCTGGCGCGAGGACAAGCCGGTGGACGAAGCGGATTCGGTGGACACCCTGGCGGCGCTGTTGCCGAGGTCGGATGCGTGATCGCCGGAGGGCCGTCCATGCCGCGCATTGACGACGGCCGCGAGCGCGCGGCGTTCCTGGGCCGGGCGGTGGGCCGGCGGCCCGCGCACCCTGCGGTGACGCACCCCAAGAAGACGCTCCGGGCCAAGGCGGCGCACCCGGCTTGCCTGCGCTTTTCGGCGGGCTGCCTGCGGTGCGCGCGGCGAGCGGGCACCGT
>NZ_BAAJYS010000500.1:0-2095 GCF_057543315.1 Acidovorax sp. KPB24-07 | reverse complement strand
GGCCCAGGCCCTGACGGGCGATGGTGGCCCGCCCCTGGCCGCCATCGCGGCGGACCATGGCTACGCCGACCAGGCGCATTTCGGCCGCGAATGCCGGCACTGGCTGGGACAGACGCCCGCCCGGCTGCGGGCATCGAAGGACCTGCTGGCCTCCGTGCAGTCCAGCGGCTACGGCTGAACGCGGCCCTGCCATCGGCCACATCGAACCAGCCGCGTTGAACGGCGCAGCGCCGCCCAAGCGCCGCGCCCCCGTCAGTTGCCCGCGCCCATCGGCGTGCACAGCTCCACCAGAAAGCCGTTGCAGTCGTGCACATAGGCCACCGTCTGGCCCCAGGGCATGGACTCGGCGGCCTGCACCAGGGTGGCGCCGGCCTGGATCGCGCGGTCCACGGCCGCGGTGACATCTGTGGTGGTGAAGGCGATCTCGCATTGCGGCGCACCGGCCACCGCCCGCTGCGGGTTCTTGCCCAGCTGGGCCATCAGTTGGAGCGACGAGAACGCCAGCGCGGTGGCGCCGGTGTCCATCTCGCCGAAATCGCCCGCCTCGTGCACGAAGCGGCGCGAAAGACCGAACGCGGCCTCGTAGAAAGCGACGGTGCCGGGCACGTCTTCGACGTAAAGAATGGTGTAGCCGAACTGCATGGGGTCTCCTTCAGCAAAAGACAGGGTGGATCGAACGTGCCCGCAGCATAGGCGGCCTTTTCCGCGCGGTCTGGAAGAAATCCGACATGGGCCGTCGTCCCAGCCGGCGCACCCAGCCCGGCCATCGGGCTGCGAAACGGCACCCCCCGCGGCCTACACTGGCAGGCCTGGTGGCGCCGCGGGCAAGCCTTTTGCATGCCGGCCTGCACCGCTTCCGCCAGCCCCCTCACACCCTTGCCCGGCCCCATACACCATGCTCGACCTGCTCATCCACAACGCCACCCTGCCCGATGGCCGCACGAACGTTTCCGTGGCCGTGCAGGACGGGCGCATTGCCGAAGTGACCGAGGGCCTGCAGGCCCCGGCGCACGAGACCGTCGATGCGGGCGGCCTGCTGCTGAGCCCGCCGTTCGTCGATGCGCACTTCCACATGGACTCGACCTTGAGCTACGGCCAGCCCCGCGTGAACGAGAGCGGCACGCTGCTGGAGGGCATCGCGCTGTGGGGCGAACTGAAGCCCCAGCTCACGCACGAGGCCATCGTGGAGCGGGCGATGCACTACTGCGACTGGGCCGTGGCGCGCGGCCTGCTGGCCATCCGCTCGCACGTGGACACCAGCGACCCGCGGCTGCTGCCCGTGCACGCGCTGCTGGACGTGAAGCGCCGCGTGGCGCCCTACCTCGACCTGCAGCTGGTCGCCTTCCCGCAGGACGGCGTGCTGCGCGCCGCGGGCGGCCTGGACAACCTCCAGCGCGCGCTGGACCTGGGCGTGGACGTGGTGGGCGGCATTCCCCATTTCGAACGCACCATGGCGCAGGGAGCGGAAAGCGTGCGCATCCTGTGCGAGCTGGCCGCCGATCGGGGCAAGCGGGTGGACATGCACTGCGACGAGACCGACGACCCGCTCTCGCGCCACGTCGAAACGCTGGCTTTCGAAACCCAGCGCCTGGGCCTGCACGGCCGGGTGACGGGCTCGCACCTCACCTCCATGCACAGCATGGACAACTACTACGTGAGCAAGCTCATCCCCCTGATGGCCGAGGCGCAGCTGGGGGTGGTGGCCAACCCGCTCATCAACATCACCCTCCAGGGCCGCCACGACACCTACCCCAAGCGCCGCGGCATGACCCGCGTGCCCGAGTTGATGGCCGCGGGCCTGACGGTGGCCTTCGGCCACGATTGCGTGATGGACCCGTGGTACGGGGGCGGCAGCGGCGACATGCTGGAGGCCGCCCACATGGGCCTGCACGTGGGGCAGATGACCGGCCAGCACGCCATGCGCCAGTGCTTCGAGGCAGTGACCACGAACCCGGCCCGGCTGCTGGGCCTGGAGGGCTATGGCCTGCAGGCCGGCTGCCATGCCGACTTCGTGCTGCTGCATGGGCGCGATCCGGCCGAGGCGATCCGGCTGCGCGCCACGCGCCTGGGGGTGTGGCGGCGAGGCCGGCGGGTG
>NZ_BAAJYS010000499.1:0-2102 GCF_057543315.1 Acidovorax sp. KPB24-07 | reverse complement strand
GCCGCCGTGGCCGCGCTCGGCGTGGCGGGCCTGGTCTGCGGCTGGTGGCTTGCCACGCGCGAGACCGGCAGCGACGGCACCGGCCGGCAGCCTTGACTTGACGCGCCACGCACCGCAGGGGCCTGTGCGCAAGTCCCGGGTGGCCCCCGTTTCGTTGGAACTGAAAGGATGAGTCCATGACCGCTTCCTCGCTCTCCCAGGCCGCGCGCGCCGCGCAGACCTTCACGCTCTATGCGGCCGGCGGCCGCGTGTACGCCAGCAACGTGCGCGACAAGCTCATCGACCTGGGCGGGCTGACCGAGGCCCAGGGCCGCTACGGCTACGCGCTGGACGGCGGCGACCAGGTGGCGCGCGACGGGTTTCCCAGCCCCGAGGACGCGCTGGCGGACATCGCCGGCACCGTCACCTTCCTGTACCTGGACGGGCAGTTCACCGCGCTCGAAGACCTGTCCGATGGCCGCAGCCCGGACCTGAGCGACGTGCCGCAGATCCAGATCAGCCTGGATGCGCTCGGCCATGGCGAGCCGGCCATCGCCGCCGATATCTGACCGATGGCCCTGCGCCCCGGGTCCGGGAATCCCCGGTGGACGCTGTCCGGCAGGCCGGCTATGGTTTGTGAACGGTGTTCACAATCGTGATGGGCGCCGCACCCGGCCCCGGCGCGGGCCGCCAGGAGACGACGCATGAAAGTGGAACCCTACCTGTTTTTCGACGGCCGGTGCGAAGAAGCGCTGGCGTTCTACCGCACGGCTCTGGGCGCGGAGGTCACCGCGCTGATGCGCTTTTCGGACAGTCCCGCCCCGACCGATGCGTCCGGTTGCGCGGGCGCGGCCCCGCCGCCGGGCGACAAGGTCATGCACGCCGCGTTCCGCATCGGCGAGACCACGCTCATGGCCTCTGACGGCATGAACGGAGGGCAGCCCGTCTTCCAGGGCGTGTCGCTGTCGCTCAACCCGGCCGACGAGGCCGAGGCCCGGCGCCTGTTCGCCGCGCTGTCCGAGGGCGGCCAGGTGCAGATGCCGCTGTCGCCCACCTTCTTCTCGCCCGCGTTCGGCATGGTGGCCGACCGGTTCGGGGTGCCGTGGATGGTGGTGTGCACGCCCACTGCCTGACCGACCCGCCCTGATGCCGAACGCGTGCCATCGCCCCTCCGATTGACCACCACGGCCCCCGCGCCCGCTCAGCCCATGATCGACACGCCCCACATCGCCGACCTGCCCGCCCGCCCCACGGCGTTCATCCACGTCACCTGCACCCGCGAGGAGATCCAGCACGTCATGGGCCAGGGCGTGCGCGACCTCATGGACGCCGTTGCCGCCCAGGGCGCCTCGCCCGCCGGCCCCTGGTTCACCCACCACCGGCGCCGGCCCACGGACACCTTCGACTTCGAGATCAGCGTGCCCCTGGCCGCGCCCATCGGCCCGCACGGCCGCATGCAGCCCGGCGAGTGGCCCGCCATGCGCGTGGCCCGCACCGTGCACCGCGGGCGCTATGAAGACCTGGCCGGCGCCTGGGGCGAGTTCCTGCAATGGATCGAGGGCGAGGGCCTCACGCCCACGGGCGAGCTGTGGGAGTGCTACCTGACCGGGCCCGAGACCGGCTCGGACCCCGCCGCCTGGCGCACGGAGCTGAACCAGCCGCTGCAGGATTGAGCGGCCTGCCAGCTGCGTTGGGCAGCTTGCTATTGAATCGATAGCAATGCGGGCATGGAAATCGCCGGCATGGACTGGTTTTTCCTTGAAATGCAGGCTTGGAATGGCATGGCAGTGCGGACCCGTCCCGTCCCTGCGGCATGATCCGCGCGCAGGCCACTGTTCCATCCCCGCACCAGTCCGTCCTGCCGCGCCCGCGTTGCAGCGCCGCCGGCCGCCCCCATGTGCAGTGACAGACCATGCCGCCGCATGGCCCGCGCCACGCCGGCCGCACCCCACCGTGCACGCCGGGGCGCCGGGGCCGCGCGCGGCGCCACCCAGGAGCTTTCCATGCCAGCCGTTGCCGACACCCCCAATCCCTGAACACCCAGCCCCCTGGGCCCGCTGTGGCCCACGGTGGACCCGTTCCTGTTCTGCGCCCACCACGACGACGCATCCGCCCGCATGCCG
>NZ_BAAJYS010000498.1:0-2103 GCF_057543315.1 Acidovorax sp. KPB24-07 | reverse complement strand
TGGAGGCCTCACGGTGACCGTGAAGGGGGGTGTGCCACTGCACCGTGCCGCCGAGCTTGCGCAGCTGGGTGACGTAGCCTTCAAAGGCCTGCAGGGAGGTGAAGCGTTTGACCAGGTCACCATCCGGCAGCATGCCGGGAGGGCAGGTGACGTGGTAGCTCTTGGGCATGTGGATCAGGGCGGAGCTCATGCGCGGCGCCCCCCAGCCTGGGGAGCGTACACACGCTGGTAGGTCTCAGGCGTGACAAACAGAGGATTGCGGTCCTGGTCTTGCGCCTGGCTCTCCAGCAGATCGCGCTGCCTGGACAGAAACGCGAGCTGGGCCTCGCCGGGCTTGCGCTGCAGCTTGTGGCTGTTGCAGATACCGCCGCTGGTCACTTCGAAGCCATGAATGAGGCACAACGTGAAACCAGTGGTCTCGATGCGATCGAAGTGCGCGCAGTTGCGGCAACCAGGGCGGTCACCGGGGGTCTGGTAGCCCACCTGGGCGTGCTTGGCGACGAGTCTCATCCGAACCGCCGCACGATCCAGCGCAGCAGAGGCTGCACACCAAAGTGGAAAATCTCCAATGCGATGAGAGCGCAAATCACCCACAGCACCGACAACCATGAAAGCAGGGAACCTTCAATGGAGCAAGTCACAGACGTCGTCTGGATCGCAGCAGCCGTGTTCATCGGGCTGCTTGCGGTAGCAGCAGTAGCAATGGTGCTCAGCAGCAGGAACGAAAAAGCGAGGCGGCGGGCTGAATACGACGAGATGCGCAGGCCAGGACGGGAAGCAGCCAGGAGAAACCGCGACCGCCGATGAATGCCCTCCCCCTGCCCGGCGGCTGGAGCCGGCAAGCTGGCCACCGTTTGGGTGGCAGGGGTCGGGCAACTGGGATCGTCCCCGGGTTGGGGAGGTGTCGTAGAGGGGGGCATGCCGGCTCCTGTTGTAAAGTCTCGATGTGGCCAAATGTGAATTGGTCACATAACGTGACAATATCACATATCGTGACATAGGAGTTAAAAAATGGCACTCAGCGTGATGGAGCCGTTGATCTCGAGCTACAAGCACCAGATAGGCGTAGCCCGAGAAGGAACAGTCGCAGACAGACTAGGTGTAGCTAGAACTGCACTGGCCAACTACAGAAAAGGCATTCGGCGTATGCCAGACACGGCAATGGCAAGGCTGGCAGAAGGGCTGAACGTTCCTCTGGGTGATGTCGTGGCGACGATGAATATTTCGCTGCAGGACACACCTCAAGAGGAACGCGATTTCTGGTTGAGCAGAATCACAAACCAGAATTTGCGCGAGCTGGCAGAAAAGTTCGGCGGATGGAAACGTTTCTCCGAGGCAGCAAAATCATAGGTTTGCACCACTGGTTCGACTCTTCCCCCGGCCGATACCTGCTGGCGTGGGAGCAGGAACGCTATGACGAGCTGGTGGCCGACATCTTCGGCTACCACGCCCTGCAGCTCGGAATGCCGGGTTTGCAGGGGCTGCGCGCCAACCGCATGCCCCACCGCTGGCTGGCGCTGGGCGCCGAAGAAACCCTGCTGTGGACCGACGAGGCGGCCGGCTGGCACGCGGCCGGGGCCCTGGGGGGCGGAGAACCGGGCGAGCCCGCCCTGCTGGCCGATCCGGTGGCCCTGCCTTTTTCGGAGAACAGCCTCGATCTGGTGCTGCTGCCGCACGCGCTGGAACTCAGCATCGACCCCCATGCCGCGCTGCGCGAGGTGCAGCGCGTGCTGGTGCCCGAGGGGCGGGTGGTCATCAGCGGGCTGAACCCCGTGAGCCTGTGGGGCCTGCGCCAGCGCCGGGCGCGGCTGTACCAGCGCCTGGGTGCGGGCGGGCGGCTGTACCTGCCCGACGTGGGCGAGTTCATCGGCCACTGGCGGCTGCGCGACTGGCTGCGGCTGCTCAATTTCGAGGTCGAGTCGGTCAGCTTCGGCTGCTACCGGCCGGCGGTGCGCAGCGCGCCCTGGCTGGAGCGTTTCGACTGGATGGACGGACTGGGGGCCCGCTGGTGGCCGATACTCGGGGCCGCCTATGTGGTGGTGGCGGTCAAGCGCGTGCACGGCGTGCGGCTGCTGGGCGCGCCCTGGCGCCGCGCGCCCAAGG
>NZ_BAAJYS010000497.1:0-2106 GCF_057543315.1 Acidovorax sp. KPB24-07 | reverse complement strand
CGCTGCTGGCGCGCGCCTGGGCCTTCGCCGCCCGCCACCTGCGGTCCCGCCGCGCGGTGCTCTGGGCGCTGCTGGCCGTGCCCCTGGCCCTGCTGCTGTACGTGCTGGCCCTGGTCCCGTTCACCCCGGCCATCAGCGACATCCGCAAGGCCAAGACCGAACAGCCCGCGCAACTCGTCTCGGCCGATGGCCGCCTGCTGGCCGAATACAAATGGGTCAACCGCGAATGGGTGGCGCTGGAGGACATCGCCCCTTCCGTGAAGGACGCGCTCATCGCCACCGAGGACCACCGCTTCTACGACCACTTCGGCCTCGACTGGCGGCGCACCGGCTCGGCGCTGATCCGCACCCTGGGCGGCGACAAGCAGGGCGGCTCCACCATCACGCAGCAGCTCGCGCGCAACCTCTACCCCGAGGACATCGGCCGCGCGCCCACGCTCACGCGCAAGCTGAAGGAGGCCATCACCGCGCTCAAGATCGAGGTGCTGTACTCCAAGGACGAGATCCTGGAGACCTACCTGAACACCGTGCCGTTCCTGTACAACGCCTACGGCATCGAGATGGCCGCGCGCACGTACTTCGACAAGTCGGCCGACAAGCTCACCGTGCTGGAGAGCGCCACCCTCATCGGCATGCTCAAGGGCACGAGCTACTACAACCCCGTGCTCAACCCCGAGCGCGCGCAGGAGCGGCGCAACACCGTGCTGTCGCAGATGAAAAAGCGCGGCAAGCTCTCCGCCGAGCAGTACGACACCCTGTCGCGCCGGCCGCTGCGCATCCGCTTCGAGCGCCAGATCGAAACCGCCGGCCCCGCGCCGCACCTGGCGCAGCAGTTGCGCAAGCAGCTCATCGACTGGGCCGACCGCAACGGCTACAGCCTGTATGCCGACGGACTGGTGGTCCGCACCACCATCGATTCGCGCCTGCAGACCCTCGCCAACCAGGCGGTCGCCCGCCAGGGCCGGCAGCTGCAGGGCGTGGCCGACGGCGCCTGGGCCTCGCGCAGCGCCTGGAACCCCAAGGGCCCGCTGGTGCAGGCGCTGGTACGCGAATCGGCGCAGTACGAGGCCGCCGTGGCCAAGGGCGCCACACCCGACGAAGCCCTGCAGGGCCTGCTGGACGACGCCGCTTTCATGCGACAGCTGCGGCAGCAAAAGACGCGCGTGCAGGCCGGCTTCCTGGCGCTGGACCCGCGCAGCGGCGAGGTGCGGGCCTGGGTGGGCAGCCGCGATTTCGCCACCGACCCCTTCGACCACGTGCAGGCCGCACGCCGCCAGCCGGGCTCGACCTTCAAGCCGTTCGTGTACGGTGCGGCCTTCGCCAACGGGATGCTGCCCACTGACACGCTGATGGACGAGGCGGTGGAGATTCCCCTGAGCGGCCGCCAGGTCTGGCGCCCCACGGACGAAGGCCCGCCCAGCAACGCGCCCATGACGCTGGCCGACGGCCTGGCTTACTCCAAGAACACCATCACCGCGCAGGTCATGCAGAAGGTCGGCCCCGAGCGCGTGGCGCGGTGGGCGCAGGCCATGGGCGTGCGCGAGTCGCGCCTGGATGTGGTGCCCTCGCTGGCGCTGGGCACCAGTCCCGTCACGCTCAAGGAAATGGTGGCCGCCTACGGCACCATCGCCAACGGTGGCCAGTACCGCGCGCCCATCGTCATCACGCGGATCGAAGACAAGAACGGCAAGGTGCTGGAAGACTTCGCCCCTGCCGACCCCGAGCGGGCCGCGGGCCTTTCGGCCGTGCAGACCCTGCGCGACGCCATGCGCGGCGTGATCGACAAGGGCACGGGCGCCGCGATCCGCACCCGCTACGGCATCACCGCCGACGTGGCGGGCAAGACCGGCACCACGCAGGACAACACCGACGGCTGGTTCATCCTGATGCACCCGCAACTGGTGGCGGGGGCCTGGGCCGGCTTCAACGACGGCCGCATCACCCTGCGCAGCGACTACTGGGGGCAGGGCGCCCACAGCGCGCTGCCCATGGTGGGCGAGGTGTTCCAGCAGGCGCTGCGCACCAAGGTGATCGATGCGCGCGAGCGGTTCATCGACGAGGAGGAAAAGAGCGGCTGGGTGGACAACGCCGTGGGCGGCGTGCGCA
>NZ_BAAJYS010000496.1:0-2131 GCF_057543315.1 Acidovorax sp. KPB24-07 | reverse complement strand
CGAGGCCTGGGAGCACCCGCTGGCCCTCGCGCCGGTGGCGTTCCAGGCCCTGGCACACCCGCACGGCGAGATCGCCACCGCGCGCGCGGCCGAGGCCACCGGCACCTGCCTGGTCGCCAGCACCCTGTCGTCCCGCACGCTCGAATCGATCGCGCAGGCCAGCGGCCCGGCGCGCTGGTTCCAGCTGTACTTCCAGCCACGGCGGGAGGACACGCTGCAGCTGGTTCGCCGCGCCGAGGCGGCCGGCTACCGCGCGATCGTCGTCACGCTGGACGCGGCCCTGCAGACCGCCGGCCGCCAGGCACTGGCGGCGGGCTTTCGCATGCCGCCGACCTGCGTGGCCGAGAACCTGCGCGGCCAGGCGCCGGTGGAGCCGCCCGCCCCGCAGCCGGGCCAGGGCCGGGTCTTCCATGCCATGCGCTTCGCGCCCACCTGGGCCGACCTGGACTGGCTGATGGCGCAGACGCACCTGCCCGTCTGGGTCAAGGGCGTGCTGCACCCCGAAGACGCCACCGCCTTGCAGGCCCGGGGCGTGGCGGGCATTGTCGTCTCCAACCACGGTGGGCGCGGGCTGGACGGCGCCCCCGCCAGCCTGCAGATGCTGCCCGCCGTGCGAGCAGCGGTGGGCCCCGGCTGGCCCGTGCTGTTCGATGGCGGCATCCGGAGCGGCACCGACGTGTTCAAGGCGCTGGCGCTCGGCGCCGATGCCGTGCTGATCGGCCGGCTGCAGGTCTATGCGCTGGCGGTGGCCGGCGCGCTGGGCGTGGCTCACCTGCTGCGCCTGCTGATCGAAGAACTGCAGGCCTGCATGGCGCTGGCCGGCTGCGCCACGCTGGCCGACATCGGCCCGGGCGCGCTCGTGGCCCAGCCGCCGGCCTTTCCCTCCCTGTCCGAAGAAATGCCATGCTGATCACCCTCGAACACGTTCTGGACCCGGACGAAATCCGCCACTTCCGCCAGCGCCTGGATGGCGCCGACTGGCGCAGCGGCAGCGCCACCGCGGGCACGCTGGCGCGGTCGGTCAAGCGCAACGAACAGCTCGACGACGCCAGCGAGGTAGCGGTGGAACTGGGCCAGCACCTGCTGCGGGTGCTGGGCCGCCACCCCACCTTCATCGCGGCCGCCCTGCCGCGCAGGATCCACCCGCCGAAGTTCAACCGCTATGCCGACGGCGGCACCTATGGCGCGCACGTGGACAGCGCCATCATGCAGTGGCCCGGCACGCAGCAGTCGATGCGCACCGACGTGTCGGCCACGCTGTTCCTCGCCGATCCGCACGAATACGACGGCGGGGAGCTGGAGATCGAAGGCCCGTTCGGCGTGCAGAGCGTCAAGCTCGAAGCCGGCGACCTGGTGCTCTACCCTTCCAGCAGCCTGCACCGCGTGACACCGGTCACGCGCGGCGCGCGCATCGCCTCGTTCTTCTGGGTCGAAAGCCTGGTGCAGGACGAGGGCGACCGCACGCTGCTCTTCGACCTGGACCAGACCATCCAGCGCCTGACCCCCTCGCTGGACGCCGCCGACCCGCGGCTGCTGCAGCTCACGGGCGTGTACCACAATCTCCTGCGCCGCTGGGCGCAGACCTGACACGCTGCGCTGTCCGAAACCGTTCCGTCCTCCCATTCCCTTTCTTTGCAGGAGCCCCCCATGAATTCCACCCCCTTTCGCCGTGCCGCCATCGCCCTGGCCCTGACCGTGGCCGCCGGCGGCGCCTGGGCGCACGGCGACGTGCAGTGCCCCGCCCATCCCGCTTCGGAATGGCGCCCCCACACCGAGCTGCAGGAAAAGCTGGTCAAGGAAGGCTGGACCGTGCGCCGCATGGAAAAGACCCCCACCTGCTACGAGGTGTACGGCAAGGACCCGCAGGGCAAGCGCGTGGAAGCGTTCTTCGACCCCAAGACGCTGGAACGCGTTGAAGAAAAGTAACTCGCCCCACCCGCCCGTTCCCGTGTGGGACGCGGCGGTGCGGCTCCTGCACTGGTCGCTGGTGGCCTCGGTCGCCGCGGCCTGGATCACCCGCCACCGGCTGGGGCCCCTGCACGAAAACCTGGGCTACGCCGCCCTGGCCATCGCCTGCGCACGCGTGGCCTGGGGCTTCGCGGGCCGGCACCACGCGCGCTTCGCGCAGTTC
>NZ_BAAJYS010000495.1:0-2137 GCF_057543315.1 Acidovorax sp. KPB24-07 | reverse complement strand
ACTAGGGCATTGCGCTATTAAATTAATAGCATTTCGTTTGGGGCATGGTCGGCCGCTTGAGCCGTCGCGCTATTCCAGGGGCGCCACCCGCTCCGCCAGCGTACGCAGGGTGAGGGGCGCGCACCCTTCGGCATGGTTGCTGACCGTGACGAAGGCATTCTGGCCCGCCCCGGTCACCCCCGCGATCGTGCGCGCCAGCACGTCGTGCACCTCGGGGGCCGGGTGCAGGATGCGGTCATAGGGGGCGTAGAGCTTTTCGGCGTCTTCGTACCCATAGGCGCCATGCACCGGGTTCAGGTTCCAGCGGCACACCAGCGGTCCGGGCCACAGCCGGCGCAGCAGGTGCAGTTGCTCCGCCAGCGGCGGCATCTTGGCGTGCAGCCCCACGCAGTAGGTGGCGCCGGCTTCGCGCAGCACGGCGGCAAAGTGCGGCATGAACTCGGGCGACAGCCACTCGGGGTCGCGCACCTCCACGGCCAGCACGCCGTCCGGCGCGGTGGGCGCCAGTGGCGGCTGCGCGAGCAGCATTGTGCGCAGTCGCTCCAGCACCTGCGGCAGCCGGTCGAGCTGCGCCAGCGGCAGCGGGCTCAACTGGAACACCAGCGCACCCACCTTGCGCCCAGGCCTTCGAGCGCGGGCGCCACGAACTCCTGCGTGGCCAGCGCGGCATCCAGAAACGCCGGGTTGGCCTGGCGCCCGCGCCCGTCCTCGCCGCGCACCAGCGCATCGGTCACCAGGCTGGGCGCCTTCACCACGAAGCGGAAGTCATGCGGCACCTGCGAGGCGTAGCGCTCGTACTGGCTCACCGTGAGCGGCCGGTAGAAGCTGCGGTCGATGCTCACCGTGCGCATCAGCGGGTGCTGGGCATACACCGGCAGGCCGTTCTTGGAAAGCGCCTGCTCCGAATGTTCGCCTTCCCACAGCAAGCCCTTCCAGCCGGGGTAGGTCCACGACGACGTACCCATGCGCAAGCGGGACGGCAGCCGCGCGGCCAGCGAGCGCAGGTCGTCGTCCCAGGCCGCCGGTTGTACCGTGCCGCTGCGGCGCACGGCAGGGGCCTTGGCCTCGGTGGGCTCGGCCGATGGGGCAGGGCGTCTGGCGGGCGCGCAGCGGGCGGCTCGGGGGGAACGGGCAGGTCGCCGAAAAGATCGTCTTGCATGGAGGGCAGGGAGTCGATGAGCGAGCGTGCGGAAGGCAGGATGCAAGGCAGGAATGCGCGCCCTGCACCGTGTCGATGTGGGGGGCTGTGGCGCGTTCTTCCAGGGCCTGGACGGTTTCCTTTCGTTTCGGCGCCGAAGCGGCGGCAGCTGGGGCACCGCCGCCCGTCACTCGCCCGAAAACAGGCCCCCTTCGTTGAGCAGCTCATAGGCGATGTCGGGGTGCCGGTCCATGCTCTTCTTGATCGCGGCAGGAATGGCCTGCCGGGTCTTGCGGCACAGCCCCCGCTGCTCCAGCACCAGGATGGCGATGCCGCGCAGGCTGCGGACCTCGTTGGGGCTGGTGGTGATGCTCAGGCGGATGCCCAGTTGCGCTTCCAGTCGTTCCTGCATGCGGCGAAGCTCGCCCAGGCTGCCCAGGTTCTCCAGCCGGTCGATGAGCCGCTTTTCCTCGTCTCGCGTGAGGCGCAGCACGCGCAAGTCGCCGCTCGGCGCCTGCAGCAGCGCATCGCGGTCGCACACGCATGCGCCCGGCGGGCATTCGGTGCGGACCGGATAGGGGAAGGGCGTCATGGTCTTAAAGGCGCAGGCGTTGGTTGTGGCGGCGTGGCGGTGGTCTGCGCATTTTAGGGACGCCCCCCGCGCTCACTGCGCGCTGTACACCAGCCCGGGGCGCGTTCCATCAAGGTCGTCGGTCTCGCCGTCCTGCACCGGCTCCGTGCCGAAGGTCCGCCCCAATGCCACGAAGCGGTATGCGCCCCGACCGTCGGTGTAAACGGCCCAGCCGCCGGGCGTGATGGCAATGCCGTGCCAGGCGCCGGCGATGCGCGCGTCCGCCACGCTGGCCACCTGCTGCCCATCGGCGGTGCGGTACACGCGCAGTTCGCCGGTGTTTCGCGAAGGGGCGGTGTCGGCAGCGCCTTGGGCGGAGGGGGCGGGGGCCTGCGGCCGCTGGACCTCGCGCACGGCAAACCGCCCTC
>NZ_BAAJYS010000494.1:0-2137 GCF_057543315.1 Acidovorax sp. KPB24-07 | reverse complement strand
GCCGCCGCGGCGGCGGCGTCTTCACGGACGGGCTCGGGCGCCGGCATGGCCGCGCCCAGCGCCGGCGGAACCACGGCCACGACCTCGGGAATCACGTCGCCCGCGCGCCGCACGATCACCTGATCGCCCACCCGGGCCTTCTTGCGGCGCAGCTCGAACAGGTTGTGCAGCGTGGCGTTGGTGACGGTCACCCCGCCCACGAACACCGGCGCCAGCCGCGCCACGGGCGTGAGCTTGCCGGTGCGGCCCACCTGCACGTCGATGCCGTCCATGCGGGTGACCATTTCCTGCGCCGGGTACTTGTGCGCCACGGCCCAGCGCGGCTCGCGCGTGACGAAGCCCAGCTGGCGCTGCAGGTCCAGGCGGTTGACCTTGTAGACCACGCCGTCGATGTCGTAGGGCAGGCGGTCGCGCGAGGCGCCGATCTCCTGGTGGAAGGCGATCAGCTCCTGAGCGCCGTGCGCCACGCGCACCTGCGCCGCCACCGGAAAACCCCAGCCTTTCAGCGCCTGCAGCATGTCGTAGTGCGTGCCGAAGTCGGGCCCGCCCTCGCCAGCCGGCGTGACGTCGCCCAGGCCATAGGCGAAAAAGCTCAGGGGCCGCTGCGCCGAGATGCCCGAATCGAGCTGCCGCACCGCCCCCGCCGCCGCGTTGCGCGGGTTGACGAAGGTCTTGCCGCCGGCCTCGCGCTGGCGTTCGTTGAGCTGGTCGAAATCGGCGCGGCGCATGTAGACCTCGCCGCGCACCTCCAGCACCGCGGGGGCGCCGTTCTTGCCGCCCGTGGGCAGCGTCAAGGGAATCTGGCGGATGGCGCGCACGTTGTGCGTCACGTCCTCGCCGACCTCGCCGTCGCCGCGCGTGGCGGCCTGCACCAGGCGGCCGTTTTCGTAGCGCAGGCTCATGGCCAGGCCGTCGAATTTGGGCTCGGCCACGTATTCGACGGGCGCATCGCCTTCGGCCAGCTTCAGCTCGCGCCGCACGCGGGCATCGAAGGTGCGGGCGCCGCTGGCTTCGGTGTCGGTCTCGGTGCGGATGCTGAGCATGGCCACGCGGTGGCGCACGGGCGACAGGCCCTCCATCACCGCGCCGATCACGCGCTGGGTGGGCGAGTCGGGGGTGACGAGGTCCGGGTGGGCCTCTTCCATCGCCTGCAGTTCACGGAACACGCGGTCGTACTCGGCATCGGGCACCGTGGGCTCGTCGAGCACGTAGTACTGGTGGGCCCAGCGGTTGAGCTGGGCGCGCAGCGCGTCGATGGCCTCGGCGGGTTGCAGGGGCAGCGCGCCGGCTGCGGAAGGTTTGGAATCAGTCACCACGGATGGAACCCAGAAAAGTAGGAGGCTCCTGCACGTTCACAGGAATGGCAGCGGGCATGGCGCGCTGCAGGAAATCCACGACCCGCGCATCGATCCGACCGAACCCGGGGCGCACCTCGATGGGCTCGCCCGCGTGGCGCTCGAACACGTAGCTGCGCTGGCCCGGCGTGCCCTTGACCACGATGGCCCGGACGTCTGCCAGCGGCACCTGCACGTGGCCGGGCCGCACGTTCTGGGGCAGGCTCAGGAAGACTTCCGAACCGTCGATGCGCACCAGGGGCTTGCCCATGCGGCCGAATTGGCGCCGGGCACGCCAACCAGCGATGGCGGGGGCGATGAACAACCCCAGGTAGACCAGCCCAAAGTAGTTGAACCGGCCGATCGTCCGGTACTGCCACAGCGCAACACCCGCGACCACCAGGCACCCGATGGCTGGCAACCACCGGTCCAGGACGGCGTTCGAGGGGCGAAACAGCCCCTGGGGTGTTTCCACCACCGGGGGAAACAGCACGTGCCACCAGCGCATGGGGTGTCCTTTCGGCCCGGGATGACCGGCCACTCAGCTGAACAGGCGGCGCGCCAGCAGCGAGCCGGCCGACAGCTCGCGGCTGTCGAGCTTGTCGTACAGCAGCTCCAGGTCGGCGGCGATGGGGTCCATGGTCATGGCGGGCAGCGGCGTGCCGTTCTGGTCGCACAGCGCGCCGTCCATGGCCTCGCCCAGGGCGGCGGCCACCTCGCGCAGGATGAAGATGGTTTCTTCTTCCAGCGCGTCCAGGTGGCGGTTGCTGAGGTGGCTCAGCACATGGGATTCGGTGCGGGCA
>NZ_BAAJYS010000493.1:0-2145 GCF_057543315.1 Acidovorax sp. KPB24-07 | reverse complement strand
CGCAGCACCGGCAGGCCCCGCGCCTCGTAGCCGAAGCGTGTCGTGCGGCCCGAACAATCGGTATAGGCCACCAGATTGCCCGCCTCGTCCCAGCGCAATTGCTTGGTGCCGCCCTGGGCGTCGGTCACCTCGACCGGCCGGCCCAGGCCGTCGTACTGGTAGGCCGTGGTCTGCCCGAGCGGATCGGTCATCCGCACCAGATTGCCCTGCGCGTCGTAGGTGCGCCGCCACTCGAAGCCCATCGCATCGCGCAGCGTGGTCACCCGGTCCATCGCGTCGTATTGCAGCGCCGTGGACTGCCCCAGCGCATTGACGAGTTGCACCACGTTGCCGCGCGCGTCGTGGCGCAGCGTGGTGCGCCGGCCCAGCGGGTCGATGCTGCCCCGTGGGGTGCCGGTGGCATCGAACGGCGTTGCCTCGCGCACCTCCTCGGGCGTGCCCTCGGCGGTGACGGTGGCCACGATGTTGAAGCGCGCGTCCCAGTGGTAGGCCGTCACGCGGCCCAGGCCATCGGTGTGGCGGGTGATGCGTTCGTGGGGCAGATAGGTGAAGCGGTCGTCGTCCTGGCCGGGGATGGGCGCGTCGGCGCACCAGGAACGCAGCACGCGGCCGTGCGGGCCTTCCGCGTCGTACTGGGCGAAGTAGCGGTGGCCGCTGGCCTTGGCCACCTGCGTGATCGCGTCCCCGCCGCCGCTGAAGATGTGCGTGCCTCACGGACCGGAAGGTGGAGGGGGAAGGGTAGAGGGAGGGAGGAGAGCAGGAAGGCGGGTAAGGATATTTCAAGCCTTTAGCGCAATCAGGGCATGCCTTGACTGCTATTTAATTAGGAGCGTGGCTGGGTCGCCTGTGACATTGCACAAGAAATAATGATGAAAAATGCCTAATACCCTAGTTCCGATTGGCTTGGGTGCTATCGAATGGATAGCAAATGACTTCTGAGCCGACGATCTCGTAGAAACCATCGAACCGCTTTTCCAGTTTGCGCTCTTGTGGTTCGCGGCATCTGAAAAGCGCAAGGCTTTGTTGCAGACTCGAGTAGGACTGATGGATTTGAACTCACTTTTGAACCGCCCATTCAAAAGTTTCGGACTTTTTGCAAAGCTTTCTCAAGCACAACCATGTCGCTTTCCCGCATAGGCCGATCATTAAAGCGTTTTAGCCACTTATCCATCCCCAACTTAATAACGTTCAACCCTTCTTCTGTCAGGTCACTTGATCGAATTTCGAATTCTTCTCCAATATCCTCTACTGATGACGCGAGATGTCGAACTGTTAAATTGTTGTTTTGCAAGAATTTGATAAGAGCAAAAAAATACCCTGCAATTTCTGTCAATGAATTCCTCTTGGCGCCCTCTTGTTGGGTATGCCAAGATACTTTGGTAATTGTAAAATCTCTCATGCTATTTTCTCCGGATTATTTTCGTTGGGTTGTCTTTGACATTAATTAGCTCACCGGTTTTTCGATCACGAATGTAATGTCCGCCATCTTGTCTAATGCGATTTTCCTTATCGGTTTGTTCACGCTTGTCGGCGGTTTGACTGGTCGTTTCGCAACAGCAAATTGCCCCTCCGCTAATGGCGTCGATAACAACATGGTCGATTCTCCTACCAGTTTCTGTAATTGGGTCTATCGCACGCTTTCCATCTTTGGTTCTTAAGTAAACCTCGTTCTGGATGCGTGCGTTTGGATATTGAGTTGCCAATTCGGCCGCAGTTTCTTGCTCGCGCCGTGTTCCATCGATCTTTTGTTGTATGCATGTCAGTCCAAATGGGTCTATCCAATAAAGCGGATTTGGTGCATAAATAATGGTGTTTACCCCGCCAGCCAAACCAATCGGATCTTGGCTAGCAAACCTGCCCACGGCCGGATCGTAATACCGGAAGCGGTTGTAATGCAGCCCGGTTTCCTCATCGAACTGCTGCCCCTGGAATCGGAAGGGTTGTTCGATCGGCGGCGGCGCGGATGACCGGGCGCTGGCACCGTCGCTCCAGTCCATTCCCGGACCGTTCCCCATGCGGCGGCGGGTGGGGCCGTCATCGGTCCCCGTTCTCGCCACGGGCCGCAGCGTGGCTTCCCCCCAGACCTTGTAATCCGCCGCCCAGGCAATGTGCCCCTGGGCATCCGTCAACTCCAGCGGCGCGCCG
>NZ_BAAJYS010000492.1:0-2163 GCF_057543315.1 Acidovorax sp. KPB24-07 | reverse complement strand
AGGGGCGTGCAGCGGCGGCGGGGGGCGGCGTCTCGGAGCGGTTCGTCACGGCGCGGGCGGCCCGCGTTCAGTGCGCCGGCTGCGGGCGCTGCAGCAGCATGGCGTCGCCGTAGCTGAAGAAGCGGTACCCCTGCGCGATGGCGTGGCGGTACAGGCCCATCACATGCTCGTAGCCCGCGAAGGCGCTCACCAGCATCATCAGCGTGCTCTTGGGCAGGTGGAAGTTGGTGACCAGCACGTCCACCACCCGGAAGCCGAAGCCGGGCGTGATGAAGATGCGCGTGTCGCCCGTGGCCTGGCCGCTCAGGGCCCACGATTCGAGCGTGCGCACGGTCGTCGTGCCCACCGCCACCACGCGGCCCCCGCGCTGGCGGCAGCGCTCCAGCGCGGCCAGCGTGGCCAGGGGCACTTCGTACCACTCGCTGTGCATCTGGTGCTCGGCCAGGTTCTCGGTCTTGACGGGCTGGAAGGTGCCGGCGCCCACGTGCAGCGTGACGCTGGCGCGCTCCACGCCGCGGGCCTCCAGGTCGGCCAGCACACCCGCATCGAAGTGCAGCGCCGCCGTGGGGGCTGCCACCGCGCCGGGGGCCCGGGCGAAGACGGTCTGGTAGCGCTGTGCGTCCTCGGCGGCATCGGGGTCCTCGCCGCCCTCCTGGTGCCGCTCGATGTAGGGTGGCAGCGGCAGGTGGCCGTGCCGCTCCATCAGGTCGTAGGGCGTCTCGCCCGCGGGGCCCCGCAGCGCGAAGCGAAACAGCGGGCCGTCGTCCTCGGGCCAGCGCGACAGCAGCGTGGCGTCGAAGCCGCCACCGGCCAATCCGCCCGCCAGATGCACCACGGCGCCGGGCAGGGGCTTCTTGCTCACCTTCATGTGCGCCACCACCTCGTTGCCGGTCAGCACGCGCTCGATCAGCAGCTCCAGCTTGCCGCCGCTGGCCTTCTCGCCGAACACGCGGGCCTTGACCACGCGCGTGTCGTTGAACACTAGCAGGTCGCCCGCGCGCAGCAGCCCGGGCAGGTCGCGAAAGACCCGGTCGGCCGGCTCGGTGCTGCGGCCGTCCAGCAGGCGCGAGGCGCTGCGTTCGGGGGCGGGGTGTTGGGCAATGAGCTGCGGGGGCAGCGTGAAATCGAAATCGCTGAGCGTGAAGGTGCGGGGGCTGGCAGGCATGGGGACTTGAGGGCCGGACGGGCCCGTTCCAAGGAATAAACGACCAAAGACAGCGCGCGATTGTCCCATGGGCACTGGGCGCGAGCCCGCCGGCCTTTAACGTGCGGAAGGGCCGCTGGCTCCTGCCGGCGCCAACTGCTGGCGCAGGAACGCGATCACCTCGCGGTGGAACGCTGCATGGAAGGCGATGCGGTCGAAGCCGGGCGCATCGCGGCAAAGGGCGGGCAGCCGCTCGGCCAGGGCGGCGGAGCAGGGCGCGAGGAACGCGAAATGCCCCGCCTGGGGCACCCCATGCCATTCGGGGGCGGCCGGCAGCGCGTGGCGCAGGGCCTCGACGCTGCCGGGCGTGACGCCATCGCCGCCCAGCGCGGAGGCCCACAGCTGCACGGGGGCCTTCACGGCCTGCAGTGTCTCGGGGGTGAAGAAGTTCAGTGGGTCGGCGATCACCGCGGCGCGGATGCGCGGGTCCGGCGCGGGCATCGCGGGCCAGGAGCGGTTGCGGATCTCGGTGCACAGCGGGATGGGCGAGCCGGCCGGGCACAGCTCGGGGCGCTGGGTGAAGTCCGGCACCGCGCCCAGGGCCACGAGCCCCGTGGTGCCGCCGCGCGAGAACCCGAAGAAGCCGATGCGCCCAGGGTCCAGCTCCGCGTGGCCGGGCCAGGTGCCCAGCAGGTAGTCGGTGAGCCGCCGCATGTCGGCCGGCCGCGTGGCGAAGGCGGAAAGCTGGCCCTGGCGACTCAGGTCCTGCGCGTTGTCGCCCGGGTGGCTGATGGCCGCGACGGCAAAGCCCGCATCGGCCAGCGCCGCGGCCGTGTCGTGGTGGCTGAAGGCGGTGCCGCCCGAGCCATGCGAGACGATGACCAGCGGCAGCGGTGCACCCTGCACGGGGCAGTCGCGCACCGCCTCCAGGGTGAGCGGGCCGATGCCGACGGGCCCCGGCGGCGTGGCGCAGGGTGTCCAGATCGCGCCGCGCAATGCCGGGCCCTGGGCATCAGCGG
>NZ_BAAJYS010000491.1:0-2167 GCF_057543315.1 Acidovorax sp. KPB24-07 | reverse complement strand
CGGCGGCAGCCGGTGCGGCCCGCGCCGCGCTGGCGTGGCGGTCCAATGCCCGGTCCACGGCCTGCGGGTCCAGCAGCGACAGGGCCGAGCGGCAATAGGGGCAGGCGTGGTCGTTGCGGATGTCCACCGTGCCGCCGCAACTGGTGCACTGGATGGTGCCTACGCGCTCGGCCAGCGCGTCGATCTCCGCCACCGACAGGTGCCGCACGAACCCCTTTTCCACCATGAGCGAGCCGAAGGTGCTGAACCGGCCGTGCCCTGCGGGGCAGCGGAAGGTCTTGTACCGCCCGCCCTTGACCACGTCGAAGCCGGGCTCCAGCGCGCGCGGGCAGTGCGGGCATTGCAGCCGCTGGGCCACCGGGTGGCGCGCATCCCCGCGGTGCTGGTGCAACAGCTCGAACAGCGCCACCACCCCGGCCGGGGCCAGGCGCGTGTTCTCCCGCGGGTCGAACCACAGGCCCTGGCAGGCGAAACACAGGTCCAGCTCGATGGTCTCGCTGCCGTGCGAGCGGAAGCGATGGGACTCGGCGGGCTGCCGGCAGGAGGGGCAAAGGGACGTCGTGGACATGGGTGGCATCGATCGTACCGCCGGTCGCCGCGGGTGCATTCCAAAGTGACCGGGACCGCTTTGGCGCTCGGGTAAACCCTGAGGCATGACACAGGCGGCTGCTAAGATTTCGCGCAGCCTTTGCGGCCCCTTGGGCCGCCCCTCATTGCGCAGAAAGCCCCTTCCATGACCCCACCCAGCCGCGTTCTCAACCCCCTGCTGCGCGAACGCACCTTGTCAGCCGAACAGGCCGCCGAGCTGATTCCCGACGGCGCGCGCGTGGGCATGAGCGGCTTCACCGGCGCGGGCTATCCCAAGGCCGTGCCGGCGGCGCTGGCCCGCCGCATCGAAGGGCTGCACGCGGCCGGCGAGGCCTTTCGCATCGGGCTGTGGACGGGGGCCTCCACCGCGCCGGAGCTGGACGGCGCACTGGCCAAGGTGGGGGGCATCAGCATGCGCATGCCCTACCAGTCCGACCCCACCTGCCGCCAGCAGATCAATGCCGGCCAGATGCAGTACGTGGACGCCCACCTGTCGCACGTGGCGCCCTACGTGTGGTTCGGCTTGTGGGGCAAGCTGGACGTGGCGGTGATCGAGGTGGCCGGCGTGCTGCCCGACGGCCGGCTGATCCCCTCGTCGTCGGTGGGCAATAACAAGACCTGGCTGGACCAGGCGGACCGCATCATCCTGGAGGTCAACAGCTGGCAGCCCGAGGGCCTGGAGGGCATGCACGACATCTACTACGGCACCGACCTGCCGCCCAACCGCGTGCCGATCCCGCTGGTGCGCCCGGCCGACCGCATCGGCGAGCCCTACCTGCGCTGCGACCCGGCCAAGGTGGTCGCCGTGGTGGCCACGCACGCACCGGACCGCAACTCGGCCTATGCCGCGCCGGACGACACCTCCCAGCGCATCGCCGGCCACATCATCGAGTTCCTGCAGCACGAGGTGGCGCGGGGCCGCCTGCCGCCCGGCCTGCTGCCGCTGCAGTCCGGCGTGGGCAACATCGCCAACGCCGTGCTGGCCGGCCTGAACGCCGGGCCGTTCGACCACATGACAGCCTACACCGAGGTGCTGCAGGACGGCATGCTGGACATGCTGCGCTCGGGCAAGCTCGACAGCGCCTCGGCCACGGCGCTGTCGCTCAGCCCGGCGGCCACCGAGGAATTCAACCGCCACATCGACTTCTACCGCGAGCGCATCGTTCTGCGCCCCCAGGAGATCAGCAACCACCCCGAGCTGATCCGCCGCCTGGGCCTGATCTCGATGAACGGCATGATCGAGGCCGATATCTACGGCAACGTGAACTCCACGCACGTGATGGGCTCGTCCATCATGAACGGCATCGGCGGCTCGGGCGACTATGCGCGCAACGCCTACCTGTCGATGTTCCTCACGCCGTCGCTGGCCAAGGGCGGCGCCATCTCGTGCATCGTGCCCATGGCCTCGCACGTGGACCATACCGAGCACGACGTGCAGGTGATCGTGACCGAGCAGGGCCTGGCCGACCTGCGCGGGCTCTCGCCCTCGCAGCGCTCGCGCGTGGTGATCGAGCGCTGCGCGCACCCGGACTTCCGCCCCGCGCTGCGCGACTACGTGGCCCGCGCCGAGGCCAGCGGC
>NZ_BAAJYS010000490.1:0-2180 GCF_057543315.1 Acidovorax sp. KPB24-07 | reverse complement strand
GCGCCCGCGATGCGCGCGGCCCGGTCGCCCTCGCCCAGCAGGTGGCCGCCGATGAGGGCGGCGAACAGCATCGACACCTCGCGCGCCGGCGCCACGTGCGACAGCGGGGCCTCCTGCATGGCGTACAGCACCAGCACGTAGGCCACCGGGCTCACCGCCGCCACCAACAGGGCGAAGCGCCACTGCACGCGCCAGAGCACGCGCGCGGCCGGCAGGTCGCGCAGCACCACGGGCGCGAGCACCGCCACCCGCACGAAGTTGCCCATGTAGTCCACGAGGATGGGCGACATGCGCAGCACCTTCACCGCGTAGCCATCCACCACCGTGTAGCTGGCGATGAACGCGCCGGTGAGCACGCCGTAGCGGATGCCCGCATGCACCCGCTGCCGCGCGGCCGGGTCGTGCGCGGCGCGCAGCAGCGCGGGGCCGCCGGCGATGAGGAACACCCCGCCCACCACGCCCGCGATGCCCAGGCCCCCGAGCAGCGAGATCTGCTCGCCCAGGAACGTGATGGCGACGAGCGACGACATCAGCGGCCCCGAGCCGCGCGCGAGCGGGTACACCACGGTCAGGTCGGCCTGGCGGTAGCCGCGCAGCAAGATGACGTAGTACGCCACGTGCAGCAGCCCGCTGGCCACGACGAAGCCCCATTCCCTGGCGCCCCATTCGGGCACGGCGTCGCGCCCGAGCCACCAGCCCAGCGGCGCCCAGCCCAGCATCATCAGCACCGAGGTGAAGAAGGCAAAGCGCGAATCGCCGCCCGCTTTCTTGGCCGCGATGTTCCAGCATGCGTGGATGAGCCCGGCCAGCAGGATGAGGGCGAAGGCGTTAAAGGTCACGGTGGTGAAACGGGGGAGAGGAAGCCTGAATGCAGAAGGCCGCAGCGCACGGCGCCTGCGGCCTCGGAAGACGGGTGGGGGACGGGGGAGGCAGGCCCGCCTAGGCGCGGCCGATGATGGACGCCGTGGCCATCAGTTCTTCCAGCAGCGCGAACGACACGCGGCCCGACACCGAGTACGGGTCCAGCTCGGGCTTTTCGGAGTATTTGAGCAAGATGGAATGGTTGATCCGGGTCAGGTTGACCTGGCCCATGGTCCAGCCGCCGAAGCGGCGCTCGTGGATCTCCTCGAAGTGCAGCAGCTCCACGTCCTTGTGCCGCGGGTCCTTCTGGATGTGGCCGTACAGGGCGCTCACCGCGGAACGGCCGCCCTCGATCGCCTGCAGGAACACGCCCCCGCCGTAGCAGAGCACGCCGGTGATGCCGCAGGTGGGGTTGTGCTGGCGCGACTGGCTGAGGATGGCTTCGATGGCGTCGGGCGAGGTGTCCACGGCGCGGCTGGCGTAAAGCAGTCGGACGAGCATGTCAGTTCCTTCCGGGAATGAGCGAGAGGAATTCGCGGCGCAGGGCCGGGTCCTTGAGGAACACGCCGCGCATGACGGAGTTGAGCATCTTGCTGTCCATCTCGCGCACGCCGCGCCAGGACATGCAGAAGTGGCTGGCCTCCATCACGATGGCCAGGCCGTCGGGCTGGGTCTTTTCCATGATGAGGTCGGCCAGCTGCACCACGGCCTCTTCCTGGATCTGGGGGCGGCCCATGACCCAGTCCACCAGCCGCGCGTATTTGGACAGGCCGATGACGTTGGTGTGCTCGTTGGGCAGCACGCCGATCCAGATCTTGCCCATCACGGGGCAGAAGTGGTGGCTGCAGGCGCTGCGCACGGTGATCGGGCCGACGATCATCAGCTCGTTCAGGTGCTCGGCGTTGGGGAACTCGGTGATGGCCGGCTGCTGCGCGTAGCGGCCCTTGAAGACCTCGTTGAGGTACATCTTGGCCACGCGCCGCGCGGTGTTCTGGGTGTTGTGGTCGGTCGCCGTGTCGATGACCAGGCTGTCGAGCACGCCCTGCATCTTGGCCTCGACCTCGTCGAGCAGCAGTTCCAGCTCGCCGGGCTCGATGAACTCGGCAATGTTGTCGTTCGCATTGAAGCGCTTGCGTGCCGCGGCCAGCCGTTCGCGGATTTTGACGGAAACGGGCGTGCCCTCTTCGGGCGGCGCGTCGTTCGATTCGGCGGCGAGTTGTCTGAACATGGGCGGCATCGTACCAGCGAATGCCCGCCCCGGCTTGCCGAGTGTTTTTTGGCCCCCAGCGCATATTCCTCTAGGGCGTATAGCTATAAAA
>NZ_BAAJYS010000489.1:0-2198 GCF_057543315.1 Acidovorax sp. KPB24-07 | reverse complement strand
CCGAGGGCGGCTCGGGGCGAAAGGCGCCCGGCGCCGGCCCATGGTCCAACCCCATCGGCCTCCAGCGCAATCTACACCAGGGCATGACGCTACAAATTCAATAGCGCACCAAAGGCGCTGGCGCTGCCTACCGGATGCGCCATTCGCCATCCACCAGCGCCCGGGCCCGCCGGTCGATGGAGTCATTCACTTTGGCCTCCGCCTTTTTAGACTCCCGCATCGCTTTCGCTTCGCTGATGACGCCCTTCTCCGCGTTCTCGAACTGCGCCATGGCCAGTTTGGTCGCGGCTTCCTGCTTGGCTTTTACCTTGACGTCGTGCATGGAAATGTAGGCCCGCAACGGCGCCCACATGTGCGTCAGGCGAGGATCGAGCAGGTCTCTTTCGTGGAGAAGCGCTTCGCGCGACATGCCCAGACCGGGATCGCGAAGAGCGCCCTGCAGCAGGTCAAGCGCCGCGCGCGGGTCTTGCGTATGCATGATCTTGTGCTCCAGCATTTTGGAGAACCCGGTTTTGACGTCGCCCAACACGGCCGGGCCGTCATGCACCTGCGTCACGCCGTCGGCATCCACGGCCTTGAGGGTGTGTTCGCTCAAAAACTGGTCGAAGCTGCTTCGAAACCCGGCAGAAGCGATGGCCTCGGCCACGATCTGATCCAGAAGGGCCCGGTCTTCCCGTGTCAGCGATCGGCCCAACATCACCGCGTCGTGGGACAGCCCCGCCCTCCACTTGTCAAAGCGCGCGGTCAGGTCGGGGTCGATGCGCTTGAGCTCACGCCGGAGTTCAGCCCCGCGGTTCCGTGATGGCGCAGCCTGCCCGGTCGCGGGCGTCGTCGGTGGCCGCATCCTCGCGGTGGGCGCCTGCGCCGCTTGCCGTGCGGCCTGGGGGTGGCGGATTTGCTGCAATTGGCCGCGCAGATGATCGGGCACCTGGATGACGCAGTTGGCGGGCAACCGGGCCAGGGACTGGGGCAGGGTCTGCAGTTTTGTGCCCTCCAAGTCCAGGAACTGCAGGTTGGAAAGGTCTCCCACGCTGTCGGGCAAACGCGCCAGCTTGGCATTCCCTTGGAGGACCAATGTCTGGAGCCCCTGCATGTCGCCGATGTTTTCGGGCAATTCCCGGATGTGCCGAGAGTGCGACACGCTCAATTGCGTCAGGTGGCGCAGTTCGGTGATGCTGGCTGGCAGGGTCGAATATTCCCCGCAACCCAACTCGAGCGTGCGCAGGCTTTGCATGCGCCCCAAGTCCAAGGGAAGTTCTTTCAATGAATTCCCGGTCAATTGCAGGGTGTGCAAGTTGGGGAGGGCCGTCAGCGACGCCGGCAGGCTCTCCATCTCTTGGTTGGTGGCCAGCGTCAGATGGCGCAACTGGCGAAGCTCACCCAGGGTTTCAGGCAGCGAGGTCAGCCCGGTGTTGGTCAGCGACAGCTCCAGCAGGCCTTGCAGCCGTCCGATCGCATCGGGCAACGTCTTGGCAGGAAGGCCCCATGCCACCACGAGCCTGGAACTGTCTCCCATGGCCACGCGGCGCATCGCGGTGGCCACCCCTCGCAAGACATCCTGTGTCGTGTCTCTGTCTTCAACGTCATCGTAGAAGTCGACGTTGCCATTCACCTTGTCTGCCAGCAGCAGGCTGCGCTCGAGCCAGTCGTCGATATCGCGCACCACGCTGCTGGCCAGGGCAGCCGACGAGGTACCCGCCGCTGCGGCCGGATGCAGCGGCGAACGCGGCGGTGAACTGGAAGCGCGCCCAACCACGGAGCTTCGGGGCGCCATGGTGTTTTCCGCCTGGGCATTTTCACGGCGCCGCGCGGTCAGCGGACTGCCAGAGCCTTCGGCTGCACGGGGAGAACCGCGTGGCGACGTGTTCTCGGCAGGTGCACGTTCCGTTGGACCGGTTCGGGGACGGGAATGGAAAAGGCGATGGATGGTGTTGAACATGGAGGTGCGCCGAAGGCTTGGCGGCTTTGGAGTTGCAGCGCACCTCAGGCTACTTTCCGTCCAGCGCAATCGCTGCGCCAAAACCGAAAAGGTCACAGCGCTGCGCGAACCGACGTCCTGCCGTGATGCCAACACGGGGCGTTGACGGCGCGCGACGCCCTGTCGCCAGGATCGGAAGACCGGAAGGAAGTCCGCATCCGCGCACCGCGTCGGGGGAGGACTTCAAGCCCAATCGGCCTCCAGTGCAATCAACACTAGG
>NZ_BAAJYS010000488.1:0-2199 GCF_057543315.1 Acidovorax sp. KPB24-07 | reverse complement strand
ATGCCCACCTTGCCGCCGCCGGCCTGCGCCGCGTGGTCGATGGCGGCCTGGATGTCGGGCAGCACGCCCGCGCCGGGAAGCGCCTCGACGCGCGACTTGAGCGCGATGCCGTCCTGCATGTCCTGCGCGCTGTAGCCCAGCTCGACCCCGGGCTGCACCCGGGCGAAGGTGGCGGGCGCCACGGCCAGGTAGCCGCGCGCGGCCAGCCGGTCGGCCACGGCGCGGATGTGCGAGTTCACGCCGAAGATTTCCTGCAGCACGACCACGGCGCCGCGCGCCTGGCCCTCGGGCTGCGCGACCCAGGCGGGCACCTTGAAACCGTCAGCCGATGCGATGTCCACGAAATTGCCCATGATGATGCGACTCCTTTGCCGAAAGGGATGAGTGAGAGAGGGTGGTTGGAAGAAAGCGGAACGGTGAAAAGACGCGCCGGCCCGGGCCGGCGGATGCTGTAATGCGGGACCTTTCGCCAACGGTGCATTCTTGCAGGAGACGGCAATTGAACAAAGTGGTACTTGTGACCGGTGGTAGCCGGGGCATCGGCGCAGCGACCGCACGCCTGGCCGCGCGCCAGGGCTGGGCGGTGGCGGTGAACTACGCCCGCGATGCGCAGGCGGCCGACGCCGTGGTGCAGGCCATCCGCGAGGCGGGCGGCCAGGCCATCGCCGTGCAGGCCGACGTGGCGAAGGAAGACGAGGTCGTCGCCCTGTTCGAGGCGGTCGATGCCCGCTTCGGCGCGCTCGGTGCCCTGGTGAACAACGCGGGCGTGGTCGACGTGCCCGCGCGCGTGGACCAGATGAGCGCCGAGCGCCTGCGCCGCATGTTCGACATCAACGTGGTGGGCAGCTTTCTCTGCGCACGCGAGGCCGTGCGGCGCATGAGCACGAAGCACGGCGGCGCGGGCGGCAGCATCGTCAACGTGTCCAGCGCCGCGGCACGGCTGGGCGCGGCCGGGCAGTACGTGGACTACGCCGCCTCCAAGGGCGCCATCGACGTGCTCACGCTCGGCCTGGCCCGCGAGGTGGCGGCCGAGGGCGTCCGCGTGAATGCGGTGCGGCCCGGCCTCATCGACACCGACATCCACGCCAGCGGCGGCCTGCCCGACCGCGTGCGTGATCTGGCGCACCAGGTGCCCATGGGGCGGGGCGGCACGGCCGAGGAGGTGGCCGAGGCCATCGTCTGGCTGATGTCGGAGGCGGCCAGCTACACCACCCTGTCACTGCTCGACGTCTCCGGAGGCCGCTGATGGACCTGAAACCGCTCATCACGCTGCTGGCCATCGTGAACCCGCTGGCCATCGTGCCGTTCTTCATCCACTACACCGACGGGTTTTCGCAGCGCCAGCGCCGGCGCACCATCCAGGTGGCGGCCTTCAGCGCGTTCTGCGTGATCGCGGCCTGCGCGCTGCTCGGGCTGCAGATCCTGGAGTTCTTCAACATCTCGCTGCAGAGCTTCCAGGTGGGCGGCGGCATGCTGCTGCTCATCAGCGCGATGAACATGCTCAACGCCCAGCCGGCCGAGGCCAAGCCCCACACCCACGAACTGGAGGAAGGCGCCGAGAAGGCCGCCCAGGGCGACAGCATCGCCGTGGTGCCGCTCACCATCCCGCTGCTCACCGGGCCGGCCAGCATGTCCACCGTGGTGATCTATGCCGACCGCGCGCAGACCTTCTGGCAGCACCTGGCGCTGGTGGGCTACGGCGTGGTCATCGCCGGCGCCACGGCGCTGTGCTTCGCGCTGGCCGACCCCATCGCGCGCGTGCTGGGCAAGACCGGCATCAACGTGATGACCCGGCTCATGGGCCTGATCCTCGCGGCGCTGGCGGTCGAGGTGATGGCCGAAGGGCTGGGCAAGCTGTTTCCCGTGCTGGTCGCGCGCTGAGGGCACGGCATGGCCACCACCCACGCCCGGTTGCTGCTGCTGGAGGACGACCCCGCCATCGCGCGCACGGTGGCCTATGCGCTCGAGCGCGAGGGGCTGTCCATCGTGCACAGCCTGCTGTTGCGGGACGCGCGCGAACAGCTGCGCGCCCGGCCCTTCGACCTGCTGGTGCTGGACGTGGGGCTGCCCGACGGCAACGGCCTCGATCTGCTGCGCGACCTGCGCCGCGACCCGTCGCACCAGGCCACGCCGGTGCTCATGCTGAGCGCACACGGCGAAGAACTCGACCGCGTGCTGGGCCTGGAGCTGGGCGCCGAC
>NZ_BAAJYS010000487.1:0-2214 GCF_057543315.1 Acidovorax sp. KPB24-07 | reverse complement strand
CCGTCGTGCACCCGGGCCTCGGCGATGCGGCCGATCTCGTGCGGGGCCAGCAGCGCCCCAGGTGCCCAGGCGGCGCAGCGTGTCGCCGCTGGCGTGGGTGAGCGCGATCTCGCGGCCGTCGGGCGCGGGATCGGCGAGCGCGGTGGCGGGTTGCCGGTCCAGCACCGTGCTGGTGAAACCGGCCTGGCACAGGGCGATGGCCAGCGACAGGCCGGCCGGGCCCGCGCCGACGATGAGAACGTCGCAATGCTGCTGGGGCATGGGAGGAAAGACCAAGGAAGGCGAGCGCCCGGCGGGCGCCGGCGGCCATTGTGCGGGCCCCGCCGCGCCCCCGGCTTGCACTGGGTCAAGGGAATGTGGCCGGCCGGGTTGGATTAGTTTGCTATTAATTAAATAGCAACATGCCCTAGTATCAATTGCCTTGGAGGCCCAAAAGGCCCCAATGCCTCGCGGCGGCACCCCGGCGGGCCATGGGGCCACGGCCCGCTGCGTCACACCGCCCGGTAGAAGAACGTGGTGCCGCACGGCGCGCCGTCGGGCATCAGGGCATAGCCCGGTACCTCGCCCACGCGCTGCCAGCCGGCGCGGGCGTAGAGCCGTTCGGCGTCGCCGCCGGTCACCGTGTCCAGCACCATCAGGGTCTTGCCCTCCTGCCGGGCGACCGCGTCCACGGCGTCCAGCAACTGCCGGGCCACGCCCTGGCGGCGGGCGCGGCGGTGCACCAGCATCTTGGCCACGTCTGCCCGGTGCGGCTGGTTCTCGGGCTGCGCCAGCACGAGCTGCACGGTGCCCAGCACCGCGCCGCTGTCCACCGCTTCGGCGATGAGCAGCGCCCGTTCGCCGCGCGCCACGCCCTCGGCCACGCCGCGCCAGAAATCCACGGCCCTGTCGTGCGCCAGCGGGTGCATGAAGCTCACCGAAGCGCCGCCGGCCACGCAGTCGATCAGCACCTCGGCCAGCGCCGGCACGCAGGCGGCGGCTTCGTTCACGCCCAGGCGGCGCACGGTCACGGCAGGGGCGCCGGCGGGGACTTCGGCGGAGGGCGTGGCGAGTGAGGTGGCGGCGGTCATGTCGGGCTCCGGGTCGGGTGGGGTGGCATGGCGGGCAGGGTGGCCAGGGCCACCAGGTAGCGCGCGGGGCTGCGCGTGGGGTTGCGGTATTCGATGGCGCCCTCCAGCCGGTGGGCCAGGCAGTCGCCGGCCTCCAGCCGCCAGACCGTGCCGTCCAGCGCGATGTCCATGCGGCCGTCGATCATCCAGATCTGCTGGTGGATCTCCGCGCCGCGGTCGGCCCGCTCGTAGGCCACGCGCTGGCCCGGCGGAAACACCACGTCCACGAGCTGCAGCGGCGACGCCACCGTGGGCGACACGTTGCGCCGCAGGTAGCCGGAGGCGGGGTCGGTCCACACGGGCTGCTGCGCCACGCGGGCCACGGGCGAGGGCGCGGCGAGGCCTTCGTCGCCCTCGGCCTGGGGCGCATCGAACAGCGAGGCCAGCGCCACGCCCAGGCCGGTGGCCAGCTTGTCCAGCACGGTGGCGGTGGGGCTGCTTTCGCCGCGCTCGATGAGCGAGATGTTGGAGCGGCTCACGCCGCTGCGTTCGGCCAGGGCGTCGAGCGAGAGGCCACGCGCATCGCGCAGTTCGCGCACGCGGCGGGCCAGGCGGGTATTGATGTCCATGCCTCCAGTTTAATGGAAATGATTCCAGAAAAATGGATGCACGCCGGATCAAGGCCGGGTCAATGCCGTATCAGGCCCCCTGCGCAGGCATCGCCCGCAGCGTCGCCGCCCAAAAGACCAGCGCCGCCAGGCTGAGCCCCAAGCCCAGCGCGCACACGCCGGGCCAGCCGGCAAGGCCGTACACCGCGGTCGATGCCACCGCTCCCAGGCCGCTGCCCACCGCGTAGAACAGCATGTAGCAGCCCACCAGGCGGCCGTGCGCCTCGGGCCGGGTGCGCAAGATCAGGCCCTGGTTGACCACGTGGACCGCCTGCCCGCCCAGGTCGAGCAGGACGATGCCCACCGCCAGCGCCCATAGCGTGTGCGCTGCGAACGCGATGGGCACCCACGACACCAGCAGGCATGCCAGCGCGAGGCCGGTGGCCCATTGCCCCCGGCCCCGGTCCACGGAGCGGCCGGCCCGCGCGGCGGCCAGGGCGCCCACCACGCCGACCAGCCCGAACGCGCCGATGGCGGTGTGCGACAGGGCATGGGGC
>NZ_BAAJYS010000486.1:0-2214 GCF_057543315.1 Acidovorax sp. KPB24-07 | reverse complement strand
CATGCTGACGCAGCTGCGGGACCAGCTCGATGGCTGCATCGGCTGCGGGTGCCTGTCGCTCAAGGACTGCCCGCTGCGCAACGCGCAGGACCTGCTGGCCCAGGCCGGCCCGGGGCCGCATTTCGAGGCGGCCGCCGCCCCTGCGGCTGCCGTTGCGGCTGCCGCCGCACCCGAGGCGCCCGCCATGCCGCAGTGGATCTGGCCCGCGCCCAAGAAGAAAAAACAGCGGCCTGCGCTGTGAAACCAGGGCAGGCCGCTGCGGGTGGGCCGGGCGGCAGGGCCCGGCTCCGGTGGGGCCGTGGCCCGTTGCCGTTACTTGTTCTTCAGTTTGCCGCGCGGCATCACCGCGGTGATGGGGGCCATGGGGCGGTCGGAACCGCTTCCTTCCTTGGGGGGCGAAGTGTCCTTCTTGGGTTTCTTCGCCATCTTGTTGCTGCGCTGTTCGCCTTTGGCCATGGAGTGCTCCGTTGCAGGTCGCCGGATGGGACCGTGGCGCGATGGTACACGCCGAAGGCCGCTACTTGGTGTCCGGGTGGCTGTCGCGTTCCGTCAGGCGCTGGACCAGCGGCACGGCGCTGAAGATCGCCAGCGCCAGCAATGTGCTGAGCACCGCCGTGGCCTCCAGACCCAGGCCGGCCGCCACGCCGATGGCGGCGGTGAGCCAGATGCCGGCAGCCGTCGTCAGGCCCTTGACCTGGCTCTCGCCGTCGCCCTTGAGGATGGTGCCCGCGCCCAGGAAGCCCACGCCGGCCACGATGCCCTGCAGCACGCGGCTGTTGTCCCCCGCGCTGATGCCGGCCTGCTGCGCCACCAGCACGAACATCGCCGCGCCCATCGACACCAGCATGTGGGTGCGCACGCCGGCCGCCTTGCCCTTGTTCTCACGCTCCCAGCCCAGCAGGCCGCCCAGCAGGCCCGCGATGCCCAGGCGCACCACGATGCGCGTGGCCTGGCCCAGGTCGGTGAGGTCGGAGAATTCGGCGGCCACGGTGGTGGCGATCTGGTCCCACCAGCCCATCATCGACGGGCCCCGTGCAGGAGGAGGGAAAGGGGGCGGGTCTGGGTCATCCGGAAATACCTTATGAAAAATGAAAGGGGGGCGCGGCGCGCGTCACCGCCGACCAATGTCGGCGCCGAACCGCACCCCTTCCAGCGGCCATGGGCGACACATCAGGTAGGACGCGGCCGGTGGCACCGGGCGATCATCCGGCAGATCGCCAGGGCAGGGCGAACACGCGCTGCTGCCAGTCGATCGCATCGCCGGCGGTGTCCGGACCCGTGGCGGCGGCTGAGGGGGTCGCCGCCCATGGGTCGGGCAACCCACTGTCCAGGGCCAGCCATTCGCCTGTGGCCGGGTGCGCCAGGCCC
Organism: Acidovorax sp. KPB24-07; assembly: GCF_057543315.1. NCBI lineage: Bacteria > Pseudomonadati > Pseudomonadota > Betaproteobacteria > Burkholderiales > Comamonadaceae > Acidovorax > Acidovorax sp. KPB24-07. Next base: position 846 of record NZ_BAAJYS010000486.1, on the reverse strand, counting down.
AGGTGCCAGGCGTGCAGCCACAGCCGCTGGCGGCCCAGGCGCTCGGCCCACCAGCGGTTGAGCGGGCCCTTGCCGTGCGTGGCATCGCCCAGGATGGGGTGCGCCAGGTGCTTGAGATGGCGGCGGATCTGGTGGCGCCGCCCGGTGGTGGGCAGGGCCTCCACCAGCGACGCGCGCGTGCCGGGAAAGCGCGGGTCGGCGGCCTCGGGCAGTTCCAGCCGGGCCAGGCAGCGCAGCGTGGTGTGGGCGTCCTGCACGGGGGTGTCGGGCGGGGCGTCGTCGGGGCGCAGGGCGTGGTCCACCTCGGCCGCATCGGGCATCCAGCCGCGCACCAGGGCGAGATAGCGCTTGCGCACCGCGTGGTGCTCGAAGGCCTGCGACAGCGTGCGCGCCGCGGCCGGGTGCAGCGCCATCACCAGCACGCCGCAGGTGCCCTTGTCCAGCCGGTGCACCGGGTACACGTGCTGCCCGATCTGGTCGCGCAGCGTTTGCATGACGAAGCGGGTCTCGCCTGCGTCCAGCCCCGTGCGGTGCACGAGCCAGCCGGCGGGCTTGTACACGGCGACGAGGTGCTCGTCGCGCCAGAGAATGTGCAGGAGGGGCATGCAGTGCGGAAAAGGGGAATGGGGCCGGGGCGGGGTCGGCGGGCAGGATAACCGCACCCTCCGCTTCTCGGCCCGGCCCTCAATGCGGTGGCACCGGGGCGGGCGCCCCCGCGCCCCAGGCGGCCACGATGCGCCCCAGGATCCGGATGCCCTGCTCGATCTGCTCCACCGTGAGGCTCGCATACCCCAGCACCCACCCGCCGGGCCGCGCCGGCCCGCCGCGCTGCGCGTCGGCGAACAG
>NZ_BAAJYS010000485.1:0-2215 GCF_057543315.1 Acidovorax sp. KPB24-07 | reverse complement strand
CCGGACTGCTCCACGCGCCAGCCGCGCACGTCGTCCTCGACATGCTCGGCCGTGCGCCGCAGCGCGATCTCGCGCAGCGCGATCAGGTTGCCCTTGCGAAAGAAGTTCTGCGCCGCCCGCTCGGCCTGCTGCGGCAGGTAGACCTTGCCGGCGGCCAGGCGCGCGGCCAGTTCGTCCGGTGTGGCATCGACCAGCACCACTTCGTCGGCCTCGTCCAGCACCGTGTCGGGCACGGTTTCGTGCACGCGCACGCCGGTGATGGCGCCCACGGTGCCGTTCAGGCTTTCCAGGTGCTGGACGTTGAGCGCGGTCCACACCTCGATTCCGGCGGCGAGCAGCTCCTGCACGTCCTGCCACCGCTTGGCATGCCGGGACCCGGGCGCATTGGAGTGCGCCAGTTCGTCCACGAGCAGCACGGCCGGCTGGCGCGCCAGCGCACCGTCGAGGTCGAACTCAGTGCGCTGGCGGCCCCGGTAGTCCAGGCTGCGCAGCGGCAGCACGGGCAGGCCCTCGACCAGCGCGGCGGTCTCGCTGCGGCCATGGGTCTCGACCACCCCGATGAGCACGTCGCGCCCCGCCTTGCGCTCGCGCTGCGCCGCGCTCAGCATCGACCAGGTCTTGCCCACGCCCGCGTTGGCACCGAAATAGATGCGCAGCTTGCCGCGCTGGGTGCGCTCTTCCTCCGCGCGCATCTGGGCGATGAGCGCGTCGGGGTCCGGGCGGGCGATGTCAGGCATGGGCGAAGGAACGTGCGGACCCTATTGTGGCGGGCGTTGCGCCGGGATCGGCGCACGCGCCATGGGGCTCACCGCTCGGCATCGAGCGCGAGATTCAGGGCGAGCACGTTCACGCCCGGGTCACCGAGGAGCCCCAGGAACGGGGCATCGGTGTGCGCGTCGATCAGGGCCTGCACGCGCTCCACCGGCCAGCCCCGCGCCTTGGCCACGCGACTGGCCTGGTAGCGCGCGGCGGCGGGGCTGATGTGCGGGTCGAGCCCGCTGGCGGAGGCCGTGACCAAGTCCACGGGCACGGGCGCGGCATTGCCGGGATCGGCCTCGCGCAGCGCCTGGACGCGCGCGGTGACGGCTTCCGTGAGGGCGGGGTTCAGAGGCCCCAGGTTGGAGCCGCCCGACGCGCTGGCGTTGTAGGGCATGGGCGCGGTGGCCGAGGGGCGGCCCCAGAAGTGCTTCGGGTCGGTGAAGTTCTGCCCGATCAGGGACGAGCCCACGGCCTGCCCGCCGCGCAGCACCAGGCTGCCCGCGGCCTGCTGCGGAAACGCGGCCTGCGCCACGCCCGTGACGATGAGCGGATAGACAACGCCCGTGATCACGCTCAGCAGCACGAAAAGGGTCAGCGCGGGACGGAGGATTTTGGTCATGTCGATGCTTCCTTGCACAGTTCAAACGAGGCCCACGGCCACCAGCACCCAGTCGATGAGCTTGATGCCGATGAACGGCACCACCAGCCCGCCCAGGCCATAGATCGCCAGGTTGCGGCGCAGCAGCGCGGCGGCGCCAACCGGGCGATAGCGCACGCCCTTGAGCGCCAGCGGGATCAGGAACACGATCACCAGCGCGTTGAACACCACCGCCGACAAAATGGCCGAGGAGGGGCTCGCCAGCCGCATCACGTTGAGCGCGGCCAGCTGCGGGTAGGTGGACACGAAGATCGCCGGAATGATGGCGAAATACTTGGCCACGTCGTTGGCGATGGAGAACGTGGTGAGCGAGCCGCGCGTCATCAGCAAGGCCTTGCCGGTCTCCACCACCTCCAACAGCTTGGTGGGGTTGGAGTCCAGGTCCACCATGTTGCCGGCCTCCTTGGCGGCCTGCGTGCCACTGCCCATGGCCACGGCCACGTCGGCCTGGGCCAGTGCCGGTGCATCGTTGGTGCCGTCGCCGGTCATGGCCACCAGGCGGCCCTCGGCCTGGTACTGGCGGATCAGCGCCAGCTTGTCCTCGGGCGTGGCCTCGGCCAGGAAGTCGTCCACCCCGGCCTCAGCGGCGATGGCCGCGGCGGTCAGCTTGTTGTCGCCCGTGATCATCACCGTCTTGATGCCCATGCGCCGCAGTTCGGCGAAGCGCTCCTTGATGCCGGTCTTGACGATGTCCTTGAGCTCGACGATGCCCAGCACCTGGGCGCCCTCGGCCACCGCCAGGGGCGTGCTGCCGCGCCGCGCCACGTCGTCGGCCGCTCGCACCACCTCGGCCGGCAC
>NZ_BAAJYS010000484.1:0-2216 GCF_057543315.1 Acidovorax sp. KPB24-07 | reverse complement strand
TTCCTGCTCAGCGCTTTTGCGTTCTGGTAGGCCTCGTGGGCTGGCTTGCCGCGGTCGGTGTCCTGAGGCCGCGCTGCACGTCCTTGTAGGCCTGCTGCATTTCTTCGGATGGCTCGCCGCCGGTCATCTCCACCGCCTGATCGCGCTCGTGCGGCAGGCGGGGCTCGGGGCCGTCGGGGTTCTTGCTGTCGGCGTCAGGGGCGGGGTGTGACTGCGTGGTGTCGACGCGGCGCTCCTTTGCGCTCGGGCACCGGGGGTCTCGGAAAGGGAATCGCGGGGGGTGGACATTGCGGGGCTCCTGTCGTGTGGCTGTGCCGAAAAGGCATGGCCTCGATGCTAGGAAAGCCCTCCGGCGGCGTCTGTAGGCGGGTGCGCACAGCCGGCGACGGCGGGGGCGATTTGAAGCCTTTCAGGCCGCTGGCGCAATCAATACTAGGGCATATTGCTATTAATTAAATAGCAACCGGGTGGTGCTTCGGCACGCGGCCACCCGCCGCGGCGGTGCCGGCCCCGCGCGCAATCCACGGCGGGATCGAAGCCCTTCAGGCCGCGTCCGCCGTTTCCAGCACGGGCGCGCAGTCGATGCGCGTGCGGACCGAGTTGGCGAGAAAGCACGCCGCGTGCGCCCGGTGGTGCAGCGCCTCCAGCGCCTCCTGGCTGGGCGCGTGGGCGGGGTCGAAGCGGGTGACGGGGCGCAGCTGCACGTGGGCGACCACGGGGCGGCCCTGGTCGTCCGGCGCCATCGTGCCCACGGCGTCGTCGCGGTAGCGGTCCACGCGCCAGCCGTCGCGGCAGGCCAGGTCCAGGAACCACAGCATGTGGCAGCTCGACAGCGCCGCGACGAAGGCCTCCTCCGGGTCCACCGCGGCTGCGTCGGAGTAGGGCAGGGGCACGACGTGCGGCGAGGACGACGCGGCGACGGTGGCCCCGCCGTCGAACTGCCATTGGTGGGCGCGGTGGTAGCGCCGGTCCAGGAAGGCGTCGCTGCCGCGCTGCCAGGTGATGGAGGCCAGGTGTTCTGCCATGGGGGTCTCGTTCGGTCGGTTGGAGGGGTGGGGAACGAAGGGACGCCCCGGGAGTTTAGCGACCGCGCGCCGTGCCCTGCCGAGAACCCGAACCGTTTCCGGGGCCGGCCCGGGCATGCCACACTACTGTATGTCTCAACAGGAATGGGCCGCGCAGGCCCTGCAGTCTTTCGATGCGGTGGTGGGCGCCACCGATGGGTTCCGCAGCCGCGCCGGCCAGCGGCGCATGGCCGAGCAGGTGGCGCACACCTTCAGCGTGGCGCAGCTGGGCAAGGTGGAGGAGGGGCCCGACGGCGAGGCGCCGCCGCCCACGCGCTCCATCGCCGTCGTGCAGGCGGGCACGGGGGTCGGCAAGTCGCTGGCCTACAGCGTGCCGGCCATCGCCATGGCGATCTCGCGCGGCACGCGGGTGCTGATCTCCACCGCCACGGTGGCGCTGCAGGAGCAGCTCGTCAACAAGGACCTCCCGGCCCTGGCCGCGCGCATGGAGCAGCCCTTCAAGTTCGCCCTGGCCAAGGGCCGCGGGCGCTATGTGTGCAAGCTCAAGCTGGAGCGGCTCGCCGGCACGGGCGAGGCCCATTCGCCGGAGGAGGAGGACCTCTTCGCCGAGGAAGAGGCCGCCACCCGCGCCGCCCGACCACGCCAGGAGACCGAGGCGCGCATGAAGTTCTACGCCACCATGGCCGACGTGCTCGCCAAGGGCGCCTGGGACGGCGACCGCGACAGCCTGGAGGTGCCGCCCGAGTCCGAGGTGTGGAGCCCCGTGGCGGCCGAGGCCAGCTCCTGCACCGGCAAGCACTGCCCGGCCTTCAGCCAGTGCACCTACTACGACCGGCGCAAGGCGCTGGTGGCCGCGCAGGTCATCGTGGCCAACCACGACCTGCTGCTGTCCTCGCTGGGCGCGCGGCTACTGCCCGAGCTGGACAACTGCCTGCTGGTGCTGGACGAGGCGCACCACCTGCCCGCGACCGCGCTCGACCAGTTCGCGTGCGAGGCCGACCTGTCCCGCCTGACCTGGATCGACCGCCTGGCCAGCCGCGCGCTGCGCATCGGCGCGCTGGTCGAGGTGGAGGAGATCGCCGACATCCCCAACCATTCCGCGCGCCTGCGCGCCGCGCTGCAGGACGTGGCCCGGCTGGTGATGGACGTGTATGGCGAGCAGTTGCGCGCCCCCAGGCCGGCCTGGGGCGG
>NZ_BAAJYS010000483.1:0-2220 GCF_057543315.1 Acidovorax sp. KPB24-07 | reverse complement strand
TCTGCAGGCTGCGGCCCGGTCGGCCGTTCAATTCGCCGTCGAAAGCCCAGATGCCTGGCTGCACCACGATGTCGGTTCGCGACGAGCCGGACGCGCAGGTGGCCGGGCTGCCGAGCATGACGGCGCCCGCATGGCAGGCACCCATGAAGAAGGATTCGATCCCGTCCTTGCGCAGCGTGCCGGTGGCCATGCCGTAAGTGTCGACGGCGAACTGCTCGATCCGGTACGGACTGCGCTGCTGGGTGCCGGAGGGGTCCACGCAACTGGCGGTGCCGTCGGATTCGATGCCCTGGCCGCGCTTTTGGTAGGTGCCCGAGTAGGAGCACAGGCGGCCGTCGGACGTGCTCAGCTGGCTCATCAGGAAATTGCCGTCCCGCAGTTCGACGCGGTAGGAGGCGATGGGCGTCTGTGACAGGCGGGTGGAATAGGTCTGCAGGGTGTACTGCCCGCTGCTGCCACCTTGCACCGCGGATCCATACGTGAAGCGCGAGATGCGGCGCGTCACGTCGCCCGGCAGCGTGACGGTGCCGGAGGTGGGCGAATCGAAGGCCAGCTGGATCTCGCCCGGGCTGCCCGCCACTTCGCCATTGCCCGCACCGCCGCCGATCACGGGCGGCCCGTTGCGGAACTCCTGCAGGGGGCCCCGGAAGGCCGAGCTGTCGCCGCCGCGCAGGCCGCTGGCCTGCAGGAACACAGACGACCCGTCGGCGCGGTAGCCCAGGTAGGACACGATGAGGGCGCGGCCCTGCTCGGTATCGATCTGCAGGCTGCGCCCGGGCTGGCCATTTAGCTCGCCGTCGAAGGCCCACAGGCCCGGCTCCGGCTCGGCACTGGGCGGGGTGGTGGTCTGCGCCCAGGCCGACGAGGCCAGGATCAGGCCCCCGGCGCAGAGCGCGAGTGTCTTGGTCATTGCGAAACGGGACATGCGGGAAGCTCCTCCTTGGATTGGAATCAGGGTGCCGTGGCCTGCAACAGGCCCGACGCGAAATGCCTACCAGCCCCGTCGAGGCGGGCGGCAGTTCTGCGAAAAAAGCGGGGTCTGGCTGGCGGATGCCATCCGCGACCTTCCGGGAAAGGCGGTCCGTTGCCACCATCACCCGGTTTTGGATTTGCTCCTGTTTTTGTAGCTATATGCCCTAGGAAATCATGCGCTGCAGGCCTTTTCCTCCAAAAAAAATCCGTATCACCCACCTTCAGCGTGATCTTCACCGCCGCAGGACAAGGCCTGCGAAAAGTTCCTTCCGGCATATGGAATGAGGGGCGAAGACCCGTAATAGATACAAATTCAACGGGCCTGCCAATCCCCCCCTATGGTGGGGTGTGGGCTTTGACAAGCCCGCCCGGCGGGGCGAACGGCGCTGTGGCGCGGGGTTGCGCCCCTCGATCGATTCGACACTTTTCTACGTATTGAAACCTCTTTGACCGATGGTTTCGCCCGATCGCCGCTCCGGCGGTTACTTTCGGCGCGTGCATGCCGCCATGCACCGGCGCGAAAAAAAACCCAAGCCTCGCGACGCAGCCCCCGCTGCGCGCGGCCAGCGGCCACAACGCAAAACAGCGCCGTTTCCCATCCAGACGAGGAGACCACAACGCATGCAGAACGACGATCCGAAAGACCGCGCCGCCTTCGACTCGGCCATCCAGGCCCTGAAGGCGGAGATCGCCAACGCCGGGGCGCATCTCTCGCTGGATGCCTCGGCCCGGCTGGCCTACACCCGGCAGATCCAGGCCATGGCCAACGACCTGCAGTTCGAGGCGATGAGCGGCCGCATCACCTGGGCCCAGGCGGCCGAGCAGGCCCAGGTGGCGCGCAACACCATCATGGAGATCATCCGCGGGCGCAGCACGCCGGTTGGACGCGCCATGGCGCAGAGCCTGAAGGCCGAGGGCAAGACGCTCAACGAACTCATCGCCCGCAAGGCCCAGCAGATCCATGGGCCCACCGTGCAGTTCGACCGGCTCACCGCGGCGCAGCAGAACGCGGTGTATGGCGAGATCGTCCAGTCCGCCGGCCGTTCCAACCCCAAGGTCACGCAGACCATGCGCGGCCTGTCGCGCGCGGGCCGGGGGCTGATCGTGCTGTCCATTGCGCTGTCGGTCTACAACGTGGCGACGGCCAACGACAAGGCCGCCGCGGCGGGCAAGGAGCTTGCCGTGACCGGGGCGGGGATCGGCGGCGGCATCGCCGGGGGCGCGCTGGCGGGTCTGGCCTGCGGGCCC
>NZ_BAAJYS010000482.1:0-2243 GCF_057543315.1 Acidovorax sp. KPB24-07 | reverse complement strand
GGGTCCGCGCCCTGGGCGGGCAGCAGCGCGGCGGCCTGCGGCACGGAGCCGTCGGCGCTGGCGTTCAGGGCGGCGAGGAAATCGGCCGCGCCCGGATAGGCCTCCAGCACCTTCTTGCCGCGCGCCGTGGGGTGCGCGACGAACACCGCATCCTGCGGGCCCTTGCGCGGATCGATCACGTACATGCCGCCGTGCTCGTAGAACTGCATGCTGGCCACCTGCTTTTGCATCTGCTCCTGGAAGGCCGACAGGTCGTTGCCCACGAACAGGATGGCGATCACCTTGCCCGCCGCATCCTTCACCGGCGCGTAGTGCGCCATGTACGGCTTGCCGAACAGCATGGTGCGGCCCGTGTAGGGCTGGCCCGCGAGCACGGGCGCGTAGGCGGGGCTGGCGCGGTCGAGCAGGGTGCCCTGGGCGCGCTCGCCCTTTTCGTTCTTGACCGAGGTGGTGATGCGGATGAAGTCCTCGCCCTTCCTCGCGAAGACCGTGGCCACGCCGCCCGTGTCCTGGCTGAATTTGTCCACCGTGCCGTAGTCGTCGTTCACCGCGACGCCGAAGCTCGTCAGTTGCCCGCTGGCCTCGTCCAGTTGCATGCTGGGGTCGAAGCCGCGCTGGAACGCCTGGGCCGAGCGGCGCACCAGTTCGCGGTTGGCCTCGTCCACCGCGTTGAGCGACTGGCCTACCGCATCGACCGCATCGCGCACACCTTCGGTGATCTGCGTGCGCGCGGCCTTCGTGGTGATGAGCGAGATCGCGATGCCCACCGCAATGAGGGCCAGCGCCACCAGGGACAGGGCCAGCAGGGTGACGCGGCGGGCGACCGATCGGGTGCGGACGGGTGGAGTCATGGCGGTTTTTGGGGTTCGGTCGCAGGGAAGGGAGACGGGGCGGGTGCGCTGCGGAAGACGCCGACCCCATCGTAAGCAACCGTAACTTTGGCAGGATGAAGGCATTCCTTTAAGGGAAAACCCTATGTACTGAGGGATTTAGTCTGCTTGGCAGCAGCGATTTCGGGGGCGAAAAATGCCTCCAGGGCATGTTTTTCTAGGGCGTATTGCTACATTAATAATAGCAATCGGATGTTCGGGTGTTTTGTAGTGCTCGTGACACTTCCACGGTGTTGGCGACCCGGTGCGGGGGAGCTTGGGTACGTGGGACAGCGCCCGACGCAGCCCCGTGCCTCGGCAAGTCGCCCTCCGGGCCGCAGCCCCGCGCCCGTCAGGCGTGCTCGAAGTGGAACACCGCCGTGCCCGCCAGCGCGTTCGGCAGGAAGCGCACCTCGCGCCCGTCCTGCAGGCCGAACGCGTCGATCACGCGCAGGGCGTTCTTGTGCGCCAGCACCTCGAAATCCTTGAACGTGCCCACGCGGATGTTGGGCGTGTCGTACCACTGGTAGGGCAGACGGCGCGTGACGGGCATGCGCCCGCGCAGCACCGACAGCCGGTTGGGCCAGTGGGCGAAATTGGGAAACGCCACCACGCCCGCGCGGCCCACGCGGGCCGTCTCGCGCAGCATCACCTCGGTGTTGCGCAGGTGCTGCAGCGTGTCGATCTGCAGCACCAGGTCGAACGAGTTGTCGCCGAACATCGCCAGCCCTTCCTCCAGGTTGAGCTGCACCACGTTCACCCCGCGGCGCACGCAGGCGAGCACGTTGGCGTCGTCGATCTCGATGCCGTAGCCCGTGCAGCCGCGCTCGCGCTGCAGGTACGACAGCATCGCGCCGTCGCCGCAGCCCAGGTCCAGCACCCGCGCGCCGTGCGGCACCAGCCGGGAAATCGCATGCATGGTGGCTTTCTCGGTCATGCGAACTCCTTGGCGATGCTGTCGAAATACGAGCCGACGACGCCCATGTAGCGCGCGTCGTCGAGCAGGAAGGCGTCGTGGCCGTGCGGTGCGTCGATCTCGGCATAGCTCACGTCGCGGCGGTTGTCGAGCAGCGCCTTCACGATCTCGCGGCTGCGCGCGGGTGAAAAGCGCCAGTCGGTGGTGAAGCTCACCAGCAGGAACCGGGCCGTCGCGCGCGCCAGCGCCAGCGTGAGGTTGCCGCCGTAGGCGAGCGCGGGGTCGAAGTAATCGAGCGCGCGGGTGATCAGCAGGTAGGTGTTGGCGTCGAAATACTCGCTGAACTTGTCGCCCTGGTAGCGCAGGTAGCTCTCGATCTGGAACTCGATGTCCTGCGTGCTGTAGCGGTAGCCCGGCCCCGCGCCGGGGCGTGCCTGGGGGCGGCCGGCGCACCGCCG
>NZ_BAAJYS010000481.1:0-2246 GCF_057543315.1 Acidovorax sp. KPB24-07 | reverse complement strand
GTGCGGCATGGGCCGCACCGGCACCCTGCACGCCTGCGAGCAGGAGGGCGTGGTGCCCGACCTCATCACCGTGGCCAAGGGCCTGGGGGGCGGCTACCAGCCCATCGGCGCGGTGCTGGCGCAGGGGCGCGTGGTCGAGGCCATGTCGCGCGGCAGCGGCTTCTTCCAGCACGGCCACACCTACCTGGGCCACCCGGTGGCCTGCGCCGCCGCGCTGGCGGTGCAGCAGGTGATCGCGCGCGACGGCCTGCTGCAGAAAGTGCAGGGCGATGCGCCGGTGTTCGAACGCATGCTGCGCGGCGCGCTGGGTGACCACCCCCACGTGGGTGACATCCGCGGACGGGGCTATTTCTGGGGCATCGAGCTGGTGGCCGATCGCGCAACGAAGGCCCCGTTCGACCCCGCGCTCCGGCTGCATGCGCGCGTCAAGAAGGCCGCGATGGATGCGGGCCTGCTGTGCTATCCGTTCGGCGGCACGGTGGATGGCCTGCGCGGCGACCACGTGCTGCTCGCGCCGCCGTACATCGCCACGCGCGAGGACCTGCAGGCCATCGCCGACCTGCTGGCGCACGCCATCGGGCAGGCCACGGCCGGGCTGGCCTGAGCGTCACCCTTCCCCGTCGTTCCGTTCTCCCTCCCGTTCCATCTCTCGTTCCTGAAGGAGCCTTTGCCATGCCCGTCGCACCGTCCCTTTCGTTCCCGCGCCGCCTCCTGGCCGCCTTTCTGTCGTGCGCGGCCCTGGCCGCCCCGGCGGCCTTCGCCCAGGAGGCGCCCGCGGCCGGCGGCACCCTGGGCAAGATCCAGCAAAGCGGTGCCATCACCTTCGGCTACCGCGAGTCGTCGTTCGGCTTTTCGTACCTGGACGGCAACCTGCGGCCCGTGGGCTACAGCATCGACATCTGCCAACGCATCGTGGAGGCGGTCAAGGCCGAACTGAAGATGCCCGCCATCGAGGTGAGGTACCAGGCCGTCACCTCGGCCAACCGCATTCCGCTGGTGCAGAACGGCACGGTGGACATCGAGTGCGGCTCCACCACCAACCTGGTGGAGCGGCAAAAGCTGGTGGCTTTCTCGCCCGACATCTTCCGCTACAACGTGCGCCTGCTGGTCAAGGCCGATTCCGGCATCCGCGGCATCGCGGACCTGCAGGGCAAATCCGTGGTGACCACGGCGGGCACGACCTCGCTGCGGCTGCTGCGCGAGGCCGACAAGGGCCAGGCCCTGCAGATCACGCACCTGTCGGGCAAGGACCACACCGACTCCTTCCTGCTGGTGGAGAGCGGCCGCGCCGCCGCCTTCGTGCTGGACGACATCCTGCTCGCGGGGCAGATCGCCAATGCGCGCCAGCCGCAGGATTTCGCCATCGTGGGCGAGAGCCTGCGCACCGAGAACCAGTCGCTCATGTTCCGCAAAGACGATCCGCCGTTCAAGGCGCTGGTGGACCGGGTGGTCGGTGCCATGATGCGGTCCGGCGAAATGGAGGCGCTGTACCAGCGCTGGTTCATGTCGCCCATTCCGCCCAAGAACATCAACATCCGCTACCCGCTGAATGCCGAAACGCGCGACGCGTTCCAGAACCCCAGCTCCAAGGGCATCTGAGCCCCCTTCCCATGACCGCACCCATCCCCGTATCCGCATCCGCACCGCCGCGCATCGCGTTGATCCATGCCCTGCCGCATTCCGTCGAGCCTATCAACGCCGCCTTCGCGCAGCAGTGGTCCCAGGCGCTGCGCATGAACCTGCTGGACGACAGCCTCTCGGCCGACCTGGCGCGCTCGGGTGCGGGGCTGGATGCGGCCATGCACGACCGGTTCCTGCGGCTGGCGGACTACGCCGTGGGCACGGGCGCACACGCGCTGCTGTTCACCTGCTCGGCCTTCGGGCCGTGCATCGAGGCGGTGGCGCGCCGGCATGCGGGGCTGCCGGTGCTCAAGCCCAACGAGGCCATGGTGGACGACATCGCGCAGGCCGCCGGCGAAGGGGCCGTGGGCCTGATCGCCACCTTCGCGCCCACGCTGGCCTCCATGCCGCCGGAGTTTCCTGCGCACGTGGCGCTGCACACGGCCCTGGCCGACGGCGCGCTCGACGCGCTGAACCGGGGCGATGCGGTGCTGCATGACCGGCTCATCGCCGAACAGGCGCGCGCGCTGCAGGCGCAGGGCTGCCGCCGCATCCGCCGCTCGCGCAATTCAGCATGGCGCGCGCCCGGGGCGCATGCCGGAGGCGGCCAACGGGGCTGCCCGGTG
>NZ_BAAJYS010000480.1:0-2262 GCF_057543315.1 Acidovorax sp. KPB24-07 | reverse complement strand
CGGCTGAACCTGGACACCCCCCGCCGAGACCGGCAGCCGCCTGGGCCTCACGCCGCGCGAGACGCCCGCCTCGGTCTCCGTGGTGGACCGCGCCACCATCGAAGCCCGTGGCGCGCAGGACACGCAGGAGATCCTGCGGGCGATCCCCGGCGTGACCGCGCACAACGCGCCGGGCTCGATGGCGGCCAGCTACCGGGGCTTCAGCAACAACTCGGTCACGCAGCTGTACAACGGCATCACGGTGCAATACGGCAGCGCCACGCGCGCCGTGGACAGCTGGATCTACGACCGGGTGGAGGCCGTCGGCGGCGCGTCGAGCTTCCTGTACGGCGCGGGGGCCGTGGGCGGCTCGCTCAACTACATCACCAAGACGCCCGACCGCAGCGGCGACTTCGCGGAAGGCCGGCTGCGCGCGGGCTCCTACGGGCTCAAGGAAGCCTCGGCGGGCCTCAACCGCCGCATCGCGGGGCCGCAGGACGGCGGCGCAGGGCCGAGCCACTTCGCGCGCATCGACGTGAACCACCGCGACGCCGGCAGCTGGACCGCGGGCACGCAGACCCGGTCCACGCAGCTGGCCGCATCGCTGCTGTCCGACCTGGGCAGCGGCTTCACGCACCTGCTGGCGTACGAGTACCAGAAGGACGCGGTGGACCGCCCCTACTGGGGCACGCCGGTGCTCAACCCCGCCGTGGGCGCGCTGCGCATCGATCCCGGGACGCGCTTTGCCAACTACAACAGCAGCGACGGCATGTACGCCCACCGCGTGCAGTGGCTGCGCTCGGTGGCGCAGTGGCGCGTGTCCGGCGCCCTGCAGTGGCGCAACACGCTCTATGCCTACGACGCGCTGCGCGACTACCGCAACGTGGAGACCTACCAGTTCAACGCGGCCAACACCCTGGTCTCGCGCGGCAGCGCTTATTTGCAGCGGCACGACCAGCAACTGGTGGGCAACCGCACCGAGGCCACCTGGCGCGGCACGCTGGCCGGCCGGCCGAGCGATTGGGCCTTCGGCCTGGACGTGAGCGTGAACCGGCAGACGCGCTTTCCCAACAGCCTGGCCGGCACGGTGAGCACGGTGGACCCGTACCGCTTCACGACCGAGCGGTTCTTCGACATTTCCGGCATGGCCCCCGGCTTTCGCGCCGACCGCGACAACCGCGTGCAGACCACCGCGGTGTTCGTGGAGAACCACACGGCCCTGGTGCCCGGCGTGAACCTGGTGACGGCCCTGCGGCAGGAGCGCATCGCGCTGGACCTGACCAACCGCCGCGCCGTCACCGCCACCAGCCCCGCCACGTTCGAGCGCAGCTACACGCCCACCACCGGCCGCCTGGGCGTGGTGTGGGACGTGGCCCCCGGCGCCAACGTGTACGCCCAGTACGCCACGGCGAGCGACCCACCGTCGGGCTCGCTGTCCACGGCCTCGTTCGCCGACGTGGCCAACAACAGCGCGCTCACCACGGGCCGGCAGCTGGAAGCGGGCGCCAAGTTCGACTTCTGGGGCGGGCGGGGCACGGCCACGGTGGCGGCGTTCCAGATCACGCGGCGCAACATCGCCTCGCAGGACCCCAACAACCCCGCGTTCACCGTGCTGGTGGGCGAGCAGTCGTCGCGCGGCGCGGAGGTCGCCGTGGGCCTGCGCCTGACCGACCGATGGCAGCTGCAGGCCAACGCGATGCGCACCCGCGCCCGCTACGAGCAGTTCGTGCAGGGCGGCGTGTCGCTGGCCGGCCGCACGCCCACCAACACGCCCGAGAGCGTGGCCAACCTGTGGCTGGGCTACGCGGTCACGCCCGCGCTGCAGGCCACGGCGGGGGCGCGGCGCGTGGGGCGCATCTCTGCGGACGCGGCCAACACGCAGTATTGGCCCTCGTACACGCTGCTGGACCTGGGGCTGTCGTGGAAGCTCTCGCCCACCGCCACGCTCTCGGGCCACCTGCGCAACGCCACCGACCGCATCTACGCGGCCGAAGCGCGCAGCGCGCAGGTGTACCTGGGCGCACCGCGCACGGTGGACGTGTCGCTGCAGGTGGCGTTCTGAACGCCGACGGGAAACGCACCATGGACTGGACCCGCCCTGTGCGCGCCAAGCGCTGGCTGTTTCTCACCCACCGCTGGTTGGGGGTGCTGCTGTGCGGCTTCTTCGCGATGTGGTTCGTCTCCGGCATCGTGATGATGTACGTGGGCTACCCCCAGCTCACCGAGGCCGAGCGCACCGCCCACCTGCCGCCGCTGGGCGACGGCGCGGGCCTGCGGGAGCCC
>NZ_BAAJYS010000479.1:0-2275 GCF_057543315.1 Acidovorax sp. KPB24-07 | reverse complement strand
CCTGCGCGAAGCCGCGCAGCGCCGCGTCGATGGCCGCCTGCGCCTCGGGCTCCACGGCCGCGTCCATCAGGCCCTGGGAGGCGCGCCATACCATGTGCGCCCCTTCCCTCAGGATGTTCAGCGCCACGGCCATGGCCACCACCGGGTCCAGCCAGAGCCAGCCGGTCGCGCTGGCCGCGCCGATGCCGACGACCACGCCCGCCGAGGTCCAGACATCGGTGACGAGGTGGCGCGCATCGCCCTCCAGCGCCACCGACCGGTGCACGCGCGCGGAGCGGAACATCAGCCAGGCCAGACCGCCGTTGAGCGCCGAGCTGACCACCGACAGCGCCAGGCCCCAGCCGACCTGCTCCAGCGGCTGCGGCGAGGACAGCCGGTGCGCCGCCGCCCAGAAGATGGCGGCGGAGGCCCCCACGATCAGGATGCCCTCGAACCCGGAAGAAAAATACTCGGCCTTGTGGTGCCCGTAGGGGTGGTCGTCGTCCGCCGGGCGCTGTGCCACGGTCACCATGGCCAGCGCGAACACCGCGCCCGCCAGGTTGACGAACGACTCCAGCGCATCGGACAGCAGCCCCACCGAGCCGGTGAGGTGCCAGGCCAGCGTCTTGAGCACGATGGTGACCAGCGCCACGGCCACCGAGCCCCACAGCAGCGTGCGGGGCGCGGGCGCGGCAGGACCGGTGCGGCCCGGGGCGCTCGGATCGGAAGGCAGGGGGCGGGAGGGCATGGGCTGGCAAGGAAAGCGCCGGGGCCGCCATTCTGCCCCGAACGGCGCCATCCCGACCCGCCGGCGGCCTGCCACGGCGAGCCCGCCACGCCCGCGAGGCCCCCATCCACTGCGGCCTGGCCGGCACCCGGAAGGGGATGCGAGAGAGCGCTCGCGCCCGCCCGGCTCAGGCCGGCAAGCCGTTGAACTTGCGCAGCGTCTTGTCGACCAGCCCTTCGGGCAGATAGCGGCGCAGCGAGCGGACCTGGGTGGACTGCTTGCCGGCCGAATAGCGCAGCTTGGGCCGGATGGCCGTGGCGGCCTTCACGACGGCGTCGGCGACGATCTGCGGCGCATCGCCCGCCTCCACCCATTGGCGCATGAGCGCTTCGCTGCGGGCGCGATCGTCGGCATAGTCCGCGAGGGGGCGGTCGGCGCGCGACAGGTTTTCCTCGAAGGCCGTGCGCGTCACGCCGGGCTCCACCAGAACCACGCGGATGCCGAACCGGCGCACTTCGTGGTCGAGGGATTCCGAGTAGCCCTCGATCGCGTGCTTGGTCGATGCGTAGAAGGCGTTGAAGGGCGCCGGAATCAGCCCCAGGATCGAGCTCATGTTGATGATGCGGCCGCTCTTTTGGGCCCGCATGAGCGGCAGCACCGCGTTGACGACGCGGGCGACGCCGAAGACGTTGACGTCGAACAGGCGCTGCGCCTGCCCGATCGAGGATTCCTCGGCCCCGCCCAGCAGGCCCACGCCGGCGTTGTTGACGACCAGATCGATGCGCCCTGCCCGCCTGGCCACCTCGTCCACGAGGCGCTGGACCGACGCCTCGTCCGTCACGTCGCAGGCCAGCATCGTGACGCCGGCGGGCGGATCGGCGGGTGCCTTGCGGCTGGTGCCGAAGACCTGGTAGCCCGCCTGCACCAGGGACCGGGCGGTCACGAGCCCGATGCCCGACGACGCCCCCGTCACGACGGCGATACCCCTGTTCGTCTTGCGCATTGTTTTCCTTTCGTCATGGGCCGGATGGCCGACGAGGGGATATTACTATCGAAACAGTATTAATTCACTACTGAAAAGATATGATCGAAGCACGTTGGGGCGTCTCTCCGTCAGGCATACAGCCGCGAGGCGTTCTGCCGGACCGTGCCGGCCCGGTCCGGGCCCAGCGCCTCCACCACCGGCTGCCACACCGAGGCGTAGGCCGGCATGGCATCAGCAGCGAACGACGTGTGCGGCCAGTCCGAGCCCCACACCAGCCGCCCGGGCGCCACGTCGGCCACACGCCGGACCGTCTCCTGCAGCGCGCCGTAGGGCGCTTGCGCGCGCAGCCGGTACCAGCCGGACAGCTTGATCCACGCGCCCTGCGCGGCCAGCGCCGCGAGGGCGCTCCATGCCGCGTCGTCCGCCGGCAACTCGGCATGCAGGCCCGCCAGGTGGTCGAGCACGCAGGCCACGCCGGTGCGGTCGTGCAACGCCGCGATCTCCGCCAGATGCTCCGGGCCCGCGTACCACTGCACGTGCCAGCCGCGCTCGCGCAGGCGCGGCGCCACGGCGCGAAACGCCTC
>NZ_BAAJYS010000478.1:0-2283 GCF_057543315.1 Acidovorax sp. KPB24-07 | reverse complement strand
GGGCAGGTGGTGGGCGAGGCGCCGCAGGTGCCGGTGCCCGCGCCGCAGGCGCTCGCGGTGCTGGCGCAGATCAGCGACGACCTGCGGCTGATCATCGACACCACGGCCCATGTGCCGCAAGGGGATCTGCAGGCCCTGCTGGCCGCCCCCCGGCGCCGCCTGATGTCGCGCCTGCAGGCCGCGGGCATCGATGCCCGCTGGCATGCCGAGGGCCTGGACGGGGTGCGGCTGGAGGGGGCGCGTGCGCTGAACCTGCTGCGGCTCCTGCAGGAGGCCGTGACCAATGCCATCCGGCACAGCGGAGCGCGCCGCGTCGGCATATCGGTGCTGCGCCGGGGGGCGTGCCTGCAGGTCTGCGTGCAGGACGACGGCCGGGGTTTCGATGCCACGCGGGCCGGCGCGCAGGGGATGGGGCTGGCGAACATGCGGCAGCGCGCGATCGCCCTGGAGGCGGTGCTGCAGCTCGAAACCGCCCCGGGCCAGGGGTGCCGGGTGGCCGTCGACGTGGCATGGCAGGCCGCCGATCCGCCAGTTCCCCCGGTCCCTTCGGGCGATTGACTTTTCAGTGCGCGCGGCTGGCGAGCGCCCGCTCGATGCGGTGCCGCGCCACGGTAGTCTTGGGCACCTTGAACGGGAACCAGGCGCGCACGTCCTCGTCCAGCCCGATGCCGTGCATGTAGTTGTAGATCGCCTTCTTCAGCGCGCCGCCCAGCGCGTCGTGGTCCACGCCGGTGGGGTCGATGAAGGCCACGTCGTTCTTGGCGAAGCCGCCCGGCGGCAGCGGCGCGAGCGTGACGCCGTACTCCCCGGGGTTCTTGCCCACGGGCGAGTGCACGGTGCAGGCGAAGCGGTGGAAGAACCCGCTCTGGATGCAGCCGTTGGCGAACAGCTGGCGCACGTATTCGAGCGCATCCACGGTGTCCTGCACCGTCTGGGTCGGAAAACCGTACATCAGGTAGGCGTGCACGAGGATGCCGGCATCGGTGAAGGCCCGCGTCACGCGCGCCACCTGGTCCACCGACACGCCCTTCTTCATGAGCTGCAGCAGCCGGTCCGAGGCCACCTCCAGCCCGCCCGAGATCGCGATGCAGCCGGAGTCGGCCATCAGCTCGGCCAGCTCGGGCGTGAAGGTCTTCTCGAACCGCACGTTGCCCCACCACGAGATGCCGGCGTTGCGTTCGATCAGCTCGGTGGCCAGCGCCTTGAGGGCTTTCGGCGGGGCGGCCTCGTCCACGAAGTGAAAACCGGTCTGCCCGGTCTCGCGCACGATCTGCTCGATGCGGTCGGCCAGCACGGCGGCGCTCGCGCCCTCGTAGCGGCTGATGTAGTCAAGGCTCACGTCGCAGAAGCTGCACTTCTTCCAGTAGCAGCCGTGGGCCACGGTGAGCTTGTTCCAGCGCCCGTCGCTCCACAGCCGGTGCATGGGGTTGAGCATGTCCAGCAGCGAGAGGTAGCGGTCCAGCGGCAGGCCGTCCCAGGTGGGCGTGCCCACCTCGGCGAAGGCGATGTCGGCCTCCATCATGTTCACGTACTGCACGGCGCCGTCGTCGCCCCGCACGAAGGTGCGCACCAGGCGCTGGCGGCCGCGCTGGCCCTGCACGTGCTCCAGCAGCGCGAGCAGCGGGCGCTCGCCCGCGTCCAGCGTCACGTAGTCGAAATGGTCGAACACGCGGGGCTCGGCCAGCTCGCGCAGTTCGGTGTTCACGAAGCCGCCGCCCAGCACCGTGGCGATGTGCGGGTAGCGCGCCTTGATGGCCTGCGCGATGCGAAAGGCCGCGTACACCGAGCCGGGAAAGGGCACGGACAGCAGCACCACGTCGGGCGTGTGGCGCGCGATGGCCTCGTGCGTGAGCGCCTCGAGCATCTCGTCCACCAGCGTGGGCGGCGCGGCCAGCGCGTCGGCCAGCGGATCGAAGGTGGGCTGGCTGCCGGCCAGCGACTCGGCATAGCGCACGAACTCGAAGCGCTCGTCCACCGCATCGCGCAATACGTCGGCCAGGTCGTTCAGGTACAGCGTGGCGATGTGCTTGGCCTTGTCGTGCAGGCCCAGGGCGCCGAAGGCCCAGCCCAGCGGATCGCCGCCCTCGTCGTCCACATAGACGTCGAGCGAGGCGAAGCGCGGGCCCTCGGGCAGGTAGTGGCGCCCGGCGATGCGGTGCGCGAGCGTCGAGTCGCGCCCCTGCAGGAATGCGATGGCCGGCGCCACCGTGGCGAGGTAGCGGTCCTGCTGCGCGGCGAAGGACTGGACCGCCGGGCTGCGCCGCGCTCGGGCAGGGCCTGCAC
>NZ_BAAJYS010000477.1:0-2285 GCF_057543315.1 Acidovorax sp. KPB24-07 | reverse complement strand
GCCAGGGCGGCTATCGCGCAGGGCCATGGGCATTTCGGGCGGCGGGGCCGCCGGTGCCACGCCCGCGGCGGCGGGCGGCAGCGACCCGGTGCCATGCACCCAGAAGGAGTTGACCGGCCCCAGACCCTGCGCCGCGCGCGCGTCGTTGAAGGCATGGGTGTAGAGCAGCATCTGCATCTCGCTTTGCAGGCGGTGCAGCAGGCGGGCCTTTAGCGCATCGGGCATCCAGGCGCGCACGTCGCGCTGGATCACGCGGTCCAGCGAGGCGGTGGCGAGCCCTTCGAACACGGCGCCGCGCGCCAGCCAGCGCGTGGGCTGCTCATAGGCGAGCACGATGCCGTCCTCGGCGAACCAGGGCGCCACGATGGCCAGCAGCGCGCGCGATGCGGCCTCGTCCAGGCGCAGCGCGGCCGGATCGCCGACGGTGACGTGCTCGGTGGTCACGCGCCATTCGCAGGGCGTGACGAAGGCCCAGGCCGTGCCGCCATCGCCATCGGCGCCAGTGACGCCGGTCTGGCGCTGGTGCCAGGCGGCCCAGGGCGCTTGGCGGCTGGTGGCCGGCAAACCCAGGTGGCGGGCCAGGGCGCGCTCGTGGGGGGGGATGAAATCGGTTTCGTCTCCGGGGTCGGTGGCGGGGGCCGGCAGGCGGGCGAGCAGCCGGTCGAGGTGGGGCAGGGCGAGGTCCTGCAAGGCCTGCTGGCATCCGTCCGAGGGGCTGGCCGCGAACGGAATGAGCAAATGGGGGGTGTCCGACATGGGCGTATTGTCCGGGATGCCACAATCGGCGCCGCCCGGTGGCCGACATTTCCAGAGCGGCGGCGGGCCTTCCATCACACCCATGCAAATTCCCTACGAGCTGGCCCTGGGCTGGCGCTACACCCGGGCCGGGCGCGCCACGCGGCGCAACGGCTTCATCTCGTTCATCTCGGGCGTCTCCATGCTGGGCATCGCGCTCGGCGTGGCGGCGCTCATCATCGTGCTCAGCGTGATGAACGGCTTTCAGAAAGAGGTGCGCGACCGCATGCTGAGCGTGGTCTCGCACATCGAGATCTTCGCCCCCCACGGCGCGGCGCTACCGGACATGCCGCGCACGCTGGCCCAGGCGCGGGCCAACCCCGAGGTCGTGGGCGCGGCGCCGTTCGTCTCTGCGCAGGCGCTGCTGGCGCGCGGCGAGGACATGAAGGGCACGCTGGTGCGCGGCATCGACCCGCTGCGCGAAGGCGAGGTGACCGACCTGGCCGCCGCCAACGTCGACGCCCTCAAGGCCCTGGTGCCGGGCGAGTTCCGCGTGGTGCTGGGCAGCGAACTGGCCCGTGCCCTGGGCGTGCGCCTGGGCGACGCGGTCACGCTGATCGCGCCGGGCGGGCAGGTGACGCCCGCGGGCGTGGTGCCCCGCCTCAAGCAGATGACGGTGGCGGGCACGTTCAACTCGGGGCATTACGAATACGACTCGGCGCTGGTGCTGCTGCACCATGAGGACGCCGAGCGCATCTTCCGCCTGGAGGGCCCGACCGGCATCCGCCTCAAGCTCAAGGACCTGCACCGCGCGCCCCAGGTGGCGCAGGAGCTGGCGCACTCGCTCACCGGCGACCTGCTGATCCGCGACTGGACGCAGCAGAACCGCACCTGGTTCGCCGCCGTGCAGCTGGAAAAACGCATGATGTTCATCATCCTCACGCTCATCGTGGCGGTGGCGGCGTTCAACCTCGTGTCCACGCTGGTGATGACCGTGACCGACAAGCGTGCGGACATCGCCATCCTGCGCACCCTGGGCGCGAGCCCGGGCAGCATCATGGGCATCTTCGTGGTGCAGGGCGCGATGGTGGGCGTCATCGGCACGCTGGCCGGCCTGCTGCTGGGCCTGGGGATCGCGGTGAACATCGACGTGATCGTGCCGGCCATCGAGCACGCGCTGAACGCGAGCTTCCTGCCCAAGGACATCTACCTCATCAGCAAGATGCCGAGCGAGCCGCAAAGCAGCGACATCGTGCCCATCGGCATCATTTCCTTGGTGCTGGCCTTCGTGGCCACGCTCTATCCCAGCTGGCGCGCGAGCCGCGTGAACCCCGCGGAGGCCCTGCGCTATGAATGACCTGTCCACCCCCGGCGCCGCCGCGCCCCATGCCGCTGCCGCCGCCCGCGGGCCGGTGGTCCTGCAGGCCCGGGGCCTGACCAAGCGCTTCACCGAAGGCCGCCTGGACGTCACCGTGCTGCAAGGGGTGGACCTGGATGTGCATGCCGGCGAGACGCTCGCCATCGTCGGTGCCTCGGGCTCGGGCAAGAGC
>NZ_BAAJYS010000476.1:0-2287 GCF_057543315.1 Acidovorax sp. KPB24-07 | reverse complement strand
TGGCGGCCGCACCCGCACCGGCGGAAGCCGCCGCGGCCGCAGCACCTGCCGCCGCCCCCACGCCCAAGCTCGATTCGGGCGACACGGCCTGGATGCTGACCTCCACGCTGCTCGTGATCCTCATGACCATCCCGGGCCTGGCCCTGTTCTACGGCGGCCTGGCCCGCTCCAAGAACATGCTGTCGGTGCTGGTGCAGGTGTTCGTGATCTTCTCGCTGATGAGCGTGCTGTGGGCCGTGTACGGCTACACCCTCACGTTCGGCGGCGAAGGCACGTTCTTCGGCGGCTTCGACAAGATCTTCCTCAAGGGCATCGCGCCGGACACGCTCTCGGGCGCGCTGCCGACCATCCCCGAGTACGTGTTCGTGGCCTTCCAGGGCACCTTCGCGGCCATCACCGTGGCGCTGATCGTGGGCTCGTTCGCCGAACGCATCAAGTTCTCCGCCGTGCTGATCTTCAGCGTGCTGTGGTTCACCTTCAGCTACATCCCCATGGCGCACATGGTGTGGGGCGGCGGCCTTCTGGGCAAGGACGGCGCGCTGGACTTCGCCGGCGGCACCGTGGTGCACATCAACGCCGGGATCGCCGGCCTGGTGGGCGCCTACATGGTGGGCAAGCGCATCGGCTTCGGCAAGGAAGCGCTCACGCCCCACAGCCTGACGCTGACGATGGTCGGTGCCTCGCTGCTGTGGGTGGGCTGGTTCGGCTTCAACGCCGGCTCCGCCGGTGCCGCCAACGGCGCTGCGGGCCTGGCCTTCATCAACACCGTCCTGGCCACGGCCGCCGCTACGCTGAGCTGGCTGGCCGGCGAGTCGCTGCACAAGGGCAAGGCCTCCATGCTGGGCGCCGCATCGGGTGCCGTGGCAGGTCTGGTGGCCGTCACGCCGGCCGCCGGTTTCGTCGGTCCCATGGGCTCCATCGTGCTCGGCCTGATCGCCGGCGTGGTCTGCCTCTGGGGCGTGGGTGGCCTCAAGAAGATGCTGGGCGCCGACGATGCGTTCGACGTGTTCGGCGTGCACGGCGTGGGCGGCATCATCGGTGCCATCCTGACCGGTGTGTTCGCATCGCAAGGCCTGGGCGGCACGGGTGGCCTGACCCCCGACACGTTCGCCATGGGCGCACAGGTCTGGATCCAGCTCAAGAGCGTGCTGGTGACCATCGTGTGGTCCGGCGTCGTGGCCTTCATCGCCTACAAGATCGCCGACCTGCTGGTAGGCCTGCGCGTGCCGGAAGAAGCCGAGCGCGAAGGCCTGGACATCACTTCGCACGGCGAAACCGCCTACAACCGCTGACCGGCTGAGATCCCTGCCGCGGTGACTGGTGGCATCGCGGCGGTGCGACAACAAGCGAGATATTCCTCCTGGACATTGGGCCCGCCGCAAGGTGGGCCTTTTTTTTTGGCCCGCTGCCACCGGCCGCGAATAATGGAAGCAGCAGACCGGCGCGCCAGCGGTGGCGTGCCCGGCCCCTTCCACCGCCTTCCCAGGAGACCCCCCCATGCCCATGGACTGGCGTCCCGCCACTTCCGAGCCCGACCAGTTGGGCGAATCGCCTTTCTGGCACCCCGTCGAATCGCGCCTGTACTGGGTGGACATCGCCGGCCGCGCGCTGTGCCGGCTGCACCCGGCCTCGGGCCGGGCCGAGCGCTGGGCCATGCCGTCCGAGCCTGGCTGCATCGCGCCCGCGCGCACCGTGGGCCAGCCCAGCGGCCTGGTGATCGCCCTGCGCGACACCCTCTACCGCGCCAAGGACTGGGGCGGCCCCCTGGTGCCGGTGGCCCGGCTGCCGATCGATCCGGCCACGGAGCGGGCCAACGATGGCAAGTGCGACGCGCTGGGCCGATTCTGGGTGGGCACCATGCACGAGCCCGCCGCGGGCCCCCGCCAGCCGGTCGCCGCGCTGTACTGCGTGGATGGGCGCGGCGACGGGGCGCCCCTTGTGCGCCGGATGCTGGACGGGGTGGCCACGGCCAATGGCCTGGCCTGGTCGCCCGATGGCGGCACGCTGTACTGGGTCGATACCCCCTCGCACACCATCCGGGCCTGGGCGTGCGATGCCTCGGGCGAGCCCGTGGGCGCGCCGCGCGTGCTGCATGCCTTCGCGCCCAAGCCCGATGGCTGGAAGCCCGGCCAGCCGGGCTACGGCGGCCGGCCCGACGGCGCGGCGGTGGATGCCGAAGGCCACTACTGGTGCGCCATGTACGAGGGCGGCCGCGTGCTGCGGCTGTCGCCCGGCGGCGAGATCGTGGCCGACATTCCCGTGCCGGCGCAGTGCCCCACCATGCCCT